>NZ_JAJCHK010000021.1:0-96352 GCF_020554465.1 Enterocloster sp. 210928-DFI.2.20 | reverse complement strand
GACGGCATCCCCAGAATATGCCTTAACAATTCCATGGTCTGATAAATCCGTATTGAGCACATTAAGCTGCTCTTTTAGCAGCTTTCC
Source organism: Enterocloster sp. 210928-DFI.2.20 (assembly GCF_020554465.1). NCBI lineage: Bacteria > Bacillati > Bacillota > Clostridia > Lachnospirales > Lachnospiraceae > Enterocloster > Enterocloster sp. 210928-DFI.2.20. Next base: position 96,265 of record NZ_JAJCHK010000021.1, on the reverse strand, counting down.
CATCGGCCCCGATAGCACTGTTTCCTCATCCGTAGACAGAAAATCATTTACTATCTTACTCTTAAGGACATACGTTCCCAGCCGTTCCATTAAAACGGTGTTCGTTACAAACTCGGTCAGCAGCTTATTTGCAATGGCATCTATCAGACCCTGGCCGGTGGTCCCTGCACCCGCTTCTCCTCCAAGTATCCCATGAGTATCTATCGCTTTTAGATTAGCAGCCGTAAAAGTATCCCTGGTGATGATACTTCCCGGTGTCACCGCCGCTATCACATTGCTCACGCTGCCAACCAGTACATACAGAGTGAACTCCGCGAACTTCGACCGGTTCGTGGACCCATTGGCATAGATATAGGTTGGATCCGTTGAGATATCCATGTACCCGTACAGTATCTCCCCTTCATCCGGATCCTCCGCAAATACCCCCACCTCTGTGACCAGAAATCCTTCCGTTACGTTGTCGCTGCTCACCTGTACTGTGATATAGGCCATGTCATCCTGTACCCCGTAATCCGCTATCTCCGCATCTATTTTATAAGTATTCAGGCCAATCATGGATTCCGGCGAATATCCCTCCGGCGGTTTACCGGTCCCTACGGCAGCCCGTGTGAACTGCAGGCTTCCCTGGGATGCCGCCAGCTTTGTTAGCAACCTGAATCCCTTACTGACAACAAACGTTCCTGTTGCCTGAATTACATGTTCATTTGCCATCTTATCTTCCCTCCGGATATACAATCATTTTTGTATGTATGTACACATTTCCCTGTACCCTGACATGGGCCTTCCCTTCCCGGTGCCCATTCGTTTCCTGTGGCCGTCCTATGTATCTTACATAGGTTCCCAGCGTGGTGCCCGCATACAGCTTTCTTTTCCCTGCATAACGCTGCAGATATTCATGCACCGCTTTCAGATGGGCTGGGATATACTTCATGATGCGCTCCTCCTGTTCCAGGACCGGCTCCCTGGCATCAAAATAGTAACGGATAGTCAGGGTCAGATGCTCCGCATCCTCCAGTATCTCGCAGTCCCATCCGGTTATCTGTTTTATCTTGGCCTTCAGGTTTGGGATGTTCATGACTTCCTCATTTAACAGTATCATCCTCTCCCGCAGCCACTCCGCCACTTCCAAGACCACACCCAGATACGCCTGCTCCGCCTGGAGCAGGTCCTCCATCTGAGGAATCCGTATCTTAATTCCCGGAAGCATTTTTTCATCCAGAAGCATTTAATGTCAGTCCTTTCAATGTGAAAAATTGGTCATAGTCCGCTGTCATGGACTCTTCCCCTTCATTCACGGTATATTCCACTATCTCCTTCACGCCAGGCGTCCCGCCTATGAGCATCCCAATACGATAGTAATTCAATACCGTTTCTTTCTTTCCCTCCAGGGCAACTTCCGCCAGGTAAGATTTTACCTCCTTGCCGGCCTGGGCGCGGACACTTTCCATATCCGCCCCTTCCTGCAGCTCGATGATGCCGTTAATAGTCACTTCCACTGCCTCAGCTGCACGGATGACCGGCTGCGCTCCCACCGGCCTCTGGGTCTCAATGTAGGCCCGGACCAGCTCCACCACATCTGGTGTAGGTGCTCCGGCCTCTGGCGTGAGCAGGGCCACGTGTACAATTCCAGACCCATCTCTAACTCCATGGACTCGCGCGCTGCCGATAACCCGTTTCCCTTCTGCGTTTTCTACCTGCCTGGCCCAGAACGCATAGTGATTTTCATTTCCGGATGTGATGACCTCGTCAATCCGCAGGTCAATCTCATCCCACAGGGGTTTAATCAGCATGCTGTTGTACCGGGCCAGCTCCTCAGACACGGCCTGCATGTTATCCATGGAGAAGCTCCCTTCAATCCGGGTGTCCTCATTTTTCAGCCCAGCCTTCAGCCTGGCCAGGATGTCCGATGCGCTCCATTCCAGCTCCATTACCTCACCGCCTTTATATCATGTTGTATGGTTTCTTCACCGTACACGCTTCTGCAGCGGAATGACTCCTTGATTCCATCCTTTTGCAGCACGAAATCGAATTCCGATAGCTCCTCTATATAAGGGTTGCACATCAGTGCTTCCGTTGTGTACCGTTCCAGCTCCATCTGGGTCACCTCATCGTTCATCGGTTGGCCTATCAGCTGCTCCTCTATCTCGCTCCCAAACGTAGTATCATAGGCCGTATATCGGTACCTGGCTGTTTCCAACGCAAAATAAATCCAGATGCGCAGGGCCTCATTCCCCTGGACCAGATAGGTCCTGCCATCATCATCCAGTTTCAGGCAGTGTTTCTCAAAATCATACGCATATTCCCGGAACAAGGGAAGTTTCTTGGACGCGGCTTCCTGGACTGTCTCAGTATTAATGAATGGAAATACCCCCATGTCACACCTCCCTGCAGATAACATAAAAGGAGCTTCCTATCTGGGCCGCCAGCACGGTATCCCCGGCCGTTGCGTCACACTGTGGGTTTCCATGAACATTATGTGAGAACAGTTCCCCACCAATCCGGATGGCAGATGGCGACACATATTCCGCCAGGATGAGGGGACTGCTTCCGCCTGCCCCTTGCTCCTTAATACGCCTTGCCAGCTTTGCTGTATATCCTCCCATATCATCCTCCTCGCTTCTGTTTCTTGTCCTCGGATGGCTTATCAATCTCAACCTCATCCATCAGGTTCTGGAATGCAAGGGTCAGGCTCATCGTAGATTCCCCATTGGAATATTTGTGGCTGTCACTCTCAATAAAGAACTGGCCAATCAGCCCGGTTTCTTCCTCCTGTACCAGCAATGCATATCCGGCCATCGCCCGTGTGTCATCCGGGATGCCCGTGACCGTAGCGGATGGATCACTTCCATGAAGCAGATTCTTAGCTTCCGCCGCTGCGTCCTTTCCCTCTTCCTGTTCCAGGACTTTCTGGATGGTTCCATAGGCCGCCTGGCTGGCTGTATCCTCCACGATCCCCACTACGGTACCCTTTTGATTGGTGATTAAAACCTTGTTGACAAGGTTTTGAAGGGTGGTCTTGTAAGTAGCATCTGACAAGTTGGAATCTCCGGTCAGTATCACTCCGCTGTCCTGGCCTTTTTCAATGACGGATACCCGGTTAACCTCCGTCATCATCAGCTGATATTTCTTACCATTCTTCCGGGCGGCTGCCGTATAGGATGATTGTATGACCTGATATCCGGTCTTTTTTACACATGGATTCGTGATTGTAATACCCGTGGCTGCCATAGTTCCAGCCGTGATTCCAAGTGCCCCGCATACATCCCTTGCAATGTCCTCCGGAGCCCCGTTATAATCCTTCGTCAATTCGGATCCTGTTAAATAGAATATCAGGTCATAAGCCAGATACCGGACCAGGTTGCTTCCTGCCATCTTTTCAATATCAAAGATAATTCCGCCAAATAAGAAGGTTCCCGTGTCCGTCTGAAGGAGTACCTGGTCTCCCTCGTTAATGGTCACATTTGGGAAGTTTGGGTCCTGCGTGTTCTTGGCAATGGTAAATTCCAGTTTCCTGGCTATCTGTCCACTGTCCCCGCTCCAGGTTATGGTTTCCACCAATTCACTCAGATCCTTATCGCCCACCAGGATATTCAACTTTCGTTCTCCTTTCCGATTACGGGATTGCCAGGACCGTCCCCGGATAAATCCACCAGCCGTTGTTACTGCTGCTTTTTCCATGCTGCTTGGCGGCTGCTTCAATCACGGCACTGTTGGCCGCATATATCCGGGAGCTTTGGGCCCCGTTCCCGTATGCTTTTTTTGCGATCCCCCAAAGGGTATCCCCGCTTCCCACCGTATGGGTCTTAGCCGGGACTGCCTCGTCCGGGCGTTGTTTCAAGCCGTTGTCGCGCACCTGCAGCGGGATGGACACGGTCGGCACGGTCAGGTTCCGATACTCCGACAGCTCCAGCGTATAATACATATCCCCGCTGCCTTCCTTTACCTTAAAGCTGCATTTGTCAATCAGCATAGCCAGGTTGACTCCCATGTCCGTAATGATCAGGCGCTTTGTTTCCTTGTTCTCTTTCCAGTTCTCAATCTTAGCCCTGTATTTCTTAGGGGGCATATCAGCATAGCGGTAAAAAGGGGATTCCCGGCTAGGGAAAAAGGAGGAGATTGTCGCTGTGGCGACATCCCGGTTCCCCTTTAAATTGACCGTCCCCATGTTAAGGAGGGTCAGACGCTTATTAAGCTGCGGCGTGATGACTTCCAGCTCTACCGGGTTAACCGGCAGGACAATGTCTCCCAGCTTGATTTTCCTCGTTTTTCCCATATGCCTCTCCTTTCTGTTTATGCTGTATTGTCAAGTTCTTCTATGATTTTCTTTGCAGTGCGTTCGCTGATTTCCTCAATGTCATCCTCACTCCTTACATGGACTTCATCCGCTATCTTTTGGATTTGGATCGTGATGGTCTTTCCACCAGATGGCGTCACATCCCCTCCATCGGCTGGGTATCTGGAAAGTTGGATTATATTACTGTCTCCCATAGCTGCCCAGGTAAAGCTTTCCTTGGAAGGCAGTATCCGCGTCCCCTTCGGAAGGTCAATCAGCTCAGGGCCCTTCTCACCCACCCAGGTGGGACCGCCTCTCCAGTTATTGTCTCCTCTGGCATTCTTCCCGGGACTGACGCCGCTTCCGGAGCTTCCGCTTCCGGTATCTCCTCCGCCGGTCACCAAATCCTTAACCTTGGACCAGGCCCCGGCCAGTAAGTCCGCGCCCTTTCCAATGGTGTCAAATATCGGCTCAAGATGGGACCACACCCCGCTGATTGTATCCTGGATGCCGGGCCATACCTTCTGGACCACGCCAAATACCAGCTCAAAGGTGGTAATCAGGATGTCCATAACCGGGCTGATGATGCCCCAGGCAGTTTCCAGTACCTTGGCAATGGCTGGGCCTGCCGTTTCTATAACGGACTGGATGAAATCTGACCGTTCCGCTAAAAATTCCACCACGCCGCCTATCTTGTCCCCGATTTCCGACATGATGGTCGTGACAACCGTAGCTACTGCGGAGATGGCTGAACCAATCCCGCCCGCCACAGCCCCTATGATAGAGGCCGCCTGTTGGATAACCGGCACCAGGCTCATGACCACGGGGCCGATACCCGCCATGGCCGTGGTAACAACCGGGGCTATCTGTCCAAATACCGTGGACATACTCCCCAAGAAGCTGGATGCGATGGGCAGAGCCGTGGATACCACGCTGCTGATGATAGGAGCTATCTGAGTGAAGGCGGTCTTAGCCAGACCGATTCCCTTCCCAAGTCCCTGTCCGAATCCGGAGCTGAGTTTCTTTAAGACGGGCTGTGCCTCGTCCATTAGCCCAATCACCTCGGACAGAACCGGCTTTAACTGCTCCACCACACCAAGGCCGAAGTCCGCCGCGTTGCTCTTCATTTTGCCGGTGATCGTGGACATAAGCCCCGCTCCGGAACCGGCCAGCTTTCCGGCTGCTCCTCCAAAAAAGTCCTGGAGTTCACCGGATACGCCGGAAAATCCCTTCTTTTTGAACTCCTCCGCTGAAACCTTGAAGCCGAAGGATTTAAGCCGCTCCGTCTCCCCGACCTTTAAGTCTCCCAGGGCCTCGATGGCATCCATGATGGAGGCAGTCCCTCCACTGGCTGCTGCCATATCCTCCGCCAGCGTTACCAGGTTCATGGCGTCCGTGGTGCTTCCACCAGCAAGTGAAATGGCCCTTGAACCAGCCTGGATGACTTCCCCGGTTTCAAAGGGAGTCGCATTGGCATTCTCCCTCAGCTGCTGAATGTAGGACTGAGACTGCGCCTTTACATCCGCTTGGGAAAGCTCTTTATTCGTGGCCCCAACGAAATGTTCAATGGAAATCTGCTGCTGTTCCAGCTGCATCCCCGCACTGACGGATGCGCCAAGGGCCGCTGTCCCGGCTGCCGCAGCAATCCCCACCGGTATCGCCACAGCCTTGGCTGCCTTGCCAATCCTTCCCACGATTCCCTTGATGGCCCCGCTGGCCTTGTCCACCACCTTAATGACGGGGGAAGCCACCTTCCTTCCCAGACGGTCCAATGCACCGGCTGTCTTTTTTACCACCTTGAAAGCCGTATCCTTCGCCTTCAGAACGGCCGTTACAGGCCTCCCCACAGCCTTCAGGACAGTTCCAGCGCCCTTAATCACCTTTGTGGCTGTATCCTTTGCCTTGACTGCCACCGTGACCGGTTTGGTTTTCTTCGCTGCATCCGTGACACGTTTTAACGCTCTGGTCGCATCGCTTACATCGGCCTTTAGTTTTCTGGGTGTTCCCCATACGCTTTTCAGGGCGCTGGATGTCTTTTTTGTATCCTCACGGAGTTTTGACTGCTCGCTCCGGAGGTTCCTCAAGGTGGCGCTGGCGTTATCCTTGAGGCTGATGCTTCCTGTTACGCCTCCCATCGCCTACCTCCTTCTGGACAGTACCCTGCATAGTGCCTTAAAATATTCCTCCTCCCGCTTCTGTTCCAGCCGCATGGATGCGACAAAGAAAAGTTTCTGGGACAGTCCCATGGACAGGAGATATTCCGGGGTGAATCCCTTCTGGATGTAATGGCTTAAAAATTCCGCCTCTCCATCCAGTCGGATTAGTTTTTTAGGCTTTCCTCTATGACCTCAATCTTGTTCTTTCCACTTACACCGGACAGCTCCATGATCTTTTCCGCCATCTGCCTAATCTCGTAAATCTCAAAAATGTCAACCACATCCGTGTATTCCTGGATGTTCCCGTCCTCCTTCATCTGCTTGGCAACCGCTTTTAAATCCGGCTCCACGGTGGCTATGTAGACGGAATATTTATCACCTGCGTAAGGGTCATCCGTATTATCAATCTCCGACACCTCCGCAATCTCCTGTTTTGAAAGGCCGCGGATCCGGATCCGTTCATCCATACTTGGCACCCGGACCAGGCAGGTGCGGTGTATCTTCTTTTCCTCCGCCCGTTTTTCTGCCTTTGCTAAAAAACGTTTAAAAACATCCTCTTTATTCTGTTCCATCTTCCGATTCCTCCGTCCTATTTGATTTCGTCTAAATTCTTCATGTCACTTGGAGTAAAGCCGAACTCCCACTCCTCCTGTACCTGTCCCCCTGTCTCCCAGTTGATGACCGGGATGGTGTTCCACCAGACATTATCCGTGCTCCAGCGTTCTATCTGGCCGTCCACGGCATCCGGGTCCTTCAGCTTTGCAATGATCTGGCTGCGGACATCCTGGCCTGCACTTAGCTTTTCCAAGACAGCCTTTGCCCTGGAATAAACCTTCTTGATGGACAGGGTGCCTGACCCCTTAAGCCCGGTCATCTTGCTGTCCACGTCCATCCCCATCTGCACATCCTCGCGGTTGACCTCCACCTTCTGTTCAATCTTCTGAAGAACGAAGATTTTTTCACCGTCCACCCAGACCTCTCCCCAGCTTCCGGTCAGGGTCCGGTTCCCTCTCACGTTTCCTGCCATTGTCTCCTCCTTACATGTTCACGGTCATCTGCAGGTCCTCCATTGCGTCCACGAACTTCACATGGCTGGCAATAAACACCTTGGCCCCAGTGTTGGCCGTCAGAATTTCTGTCTCTGTCATCTGGGATACATCCTGCCCCCGTTCCTGCAGGTACTGCTTCTGGGCCTGCGCGTCCACCGATGCCGTATTGTCATAGCTGGCATCCAGCACCTCCCCTGCGAGTCCTGCCTGGTACGCCCGCACAGCTGCCACGAATAGCTGCTTGTTGTCATAGTCATTCACATACTTTCCTACATAGCTGTCTGTGAAGGTGTTGCGGATGTCGTCCTGATATAGATCCATCCCCTCCACGATCTTAATCTTGCGCACATCCTCCGTCTTTTCCTTCGTAAAGGTGGTCAGGCTATTAACACCACGGCCCACCTTGTACTTTTCGCCGTCAAACACCAGAATAAACTCTCCCTTATTAATGCGTTCATCCGGGTCCGATGGACACTCTGCCTTTAATACGTCTCCCAGCACGTAGTAAGTGCTGGAGCGTGACAGGGAAAGCCCGGCTAAGACCCCCGCAATCCGTGCACAGTATTCCTTTGCCGTGTGGGTCTTTCCAGTAATGGAGGACTCTATCCCATCCGTGGTCAGATTGATAATCCCTTCATGATCGCTGGCACTTGCTGCCAGCACTGCTTTAAACGTCTTATGGTTCTTATCCCGCATCTCCTTGATCCAGGCCGCCAGCGTGGTCTTGTCCTCGTCTGAAATATCCGGATAGCACAGGTAATTCCAGCGCAGGTACATCAGCACCTTCAAGGCCGCAGCCAGGTTGGGGGACTCGGCGGACTCCCTCAGTACAATCACCCGCACGGGTCCTCCTTCGAATAGCAGCTTTAAATATCCGTAGTTGGCTTCCGTCATGTGCTCAAAGTCAATGTCCAGGATGCTCTCATAGACCGACAGCCTCTGGCCGCCCTCCGTGTCATCCTTTATAATACAGGCCACAATCCCCCTCTCGCTCCGTTCGATGGCGGAGGCGGCAAGGCCCTTAAATATAATTGTGATGTTCGGTAATCCTAATGCCATGTTCTCATCCTCTCTCGGTTCTCATTTCCAGTGTTCCAATCTCCGTTCCTTCCTCAGGCCTGTCCGATACGATGAAGGTAAGAGGGAAGGTCAGGTGAAGCATGCCGCCGCTGATATTGGTGGTAACGCGGGCTACCGTGGCTGCCCGCCTCTCTCCTCCGTAAGCAAATGGAAAGACCGGCCGGAATACGCGGTCCAGTTCCATGGCCTTTTCGCCATATCTGCGGATTGACTCCTCTGGCTCATGGTAATCTACGGATACCATCAGGGCCGCTTCTGTCTGGTCCGGGCTGATAGTCGTGAATGAGGTGGGAATCACCTCCACAAAATACCATTTACTGCTATCCTCGTTCTCCGGTTCCAGCGTCCTGTCCGTCCGCATAATTTCCTCGGCATACACATCCACATCCGGTTCATGGCCGCGCAGCATACCGATGGCCGCGTCCTTTACTGCCTGTAAGATGTTCTCATCCATACAGTTAGTTCCTCCTGTCTTATACAATGTCATGGGTGTTCAGGAAATCGTTCATCCACTCCTGCAGGTATCCGGGAAGTACGGCCTGAAGCTCCGCAAGGGACAGCTCCATCATGTGGGCCCCCTTAACCGTCTTTGCCTTCAGGCGCTTCCCCAGGGCCGGAACATACTGCCCTACCTTCTGGCGGTGTCCCCATTCCACTGCCTCGGCGTACTCTACGTTGTTGTACACCTCAATCACATATTCATCCCCGCGTTTCCGGACTTCCCCCACTTTCCAGTTGTTCTGCAGCCAGCTGGTCTTTTTAGGAGTTTTCTCCTCGACCTTGCCCTGCAGCTCCATGGCCACCTGGATGACCATGGCCTTAAACTCTTCCGGATACTGCTCCTCAATGGCCCTGGCCAGTTCCTGTTCCCATTCGTCCAGTCCATCCATACGGTATTCCGTCCCGGCCATCAGACACGCTCCTGTTCCAGGATAAGCGGGACCTGGTTGTGAGAGGGCTGACGCTCGGCCAGTCCGGCCATGGCTTTGGTGAGCCGTCCCCTCTGTTTAATTTCCAGGTAATCATTAGGCTCTATCTCTATCTCCGGACGCACAAACAGACTATACTGGGTGGGGACACTTCCTGCGGGCAGTTCCCGGTTCAGAGTTCCTCCCGTATGGGTGGACAAAGCGCAGGAGATGGATTCATAAACCTTCCTTCCCTCCGCTTTCCTGTGAAAGACCGTCTCTCCGTTTGGCAGACGGTCTTTGAAAGGTCGGTAAACAGTCACGGTATCTTCATAGGTCAAAGCCAGGATATCTGCTTCTGTCATGTGTTCCTCCTTTATTTTGGCAGGTTCATCTTTTTATAGCGGCGCAGCTGGGGCTCATAGTCTTTCAAAAGCCGGGAGGATGCCTGGGTAAGGGCCGTGTCGTCCCGATAGGTGATGGAGGTATCTCCCCTGGTCACGGAGGAGACAGCACCTGCACCGGACAGGTTCATCTCCTCCTTTAAGGTGTCCTCCGCCATCTGTGCAATCACCGGCTCCAGCATTTTTGGAATATCCTCCCGATTGCAGCGGATGAGGACCATGGTTCCAATCCGCCGGATACACCGCTCCACATCTGATTTCTTGTCATCCGATAGCTTTAGGGAGGCCATCACCTCCCCGGTTATCCATGTAAGCTGCTCACTGGTCATCTGCGTCTCCCCTCCATTACGCCGTTTCTTCCGGTTCCACAGCGGCCGGTTTTGCCTGTTTGAAATTCGCACGGCAGGTCTTGAGCTTTTCCTTCGTGATCCACAGATCATGGTATCTCCGGTAATCCCAGCCCCATGCCCGGGCCTTCTGGTTGGTATCCGGGTCAAAGATCCGCATCTTGTCCGTCTTGGAAACCGCGATGGGGGCGTTCTGCGGCGTGATGAGCCAGTTAATGTCAATAGCATCCTCCGCCGCCTTAAATCCGCCTTTTTCCTGTCCGGCTGTCTTTCCGTCCTGGAACACGTACTTGGACTTCATACGGCCGGACGGCACGGACCGTAAGGGAATCCCATTCAAGGATTTGACCTTGACCGTTACATCTCCCTGGGAAAAATCCGTCACATCCAGCCGTCTGGACAGCTTATCCGAATTATTCAAGAGGTTTAAAACCAGGGTGGAGATGGAGACGATGAGAGGGGTGTTCTCCCCTACCACGTCCTGCACAGCCGCTATATCATCTAAGAGCGCTTTCAAGATGCTCGATTCCGCAGGCGTATAGCTGTATGCTGCCAAGTCCGCTCCCATACATTTTTGCGCAATGGTGCTGTAACGGTAGGCATCAATCTCCGGGACAACATGGACCCGCTGGAATTCTCCCATCAGGCTGGCGGCTGCCAGCACAAAGCCGGACTCATCCACATCGTTTTCATCGATTTGGAAGGAGCGGCCCCTGTCCTTGGTCATCTTCATGGTCTGCCACGAAAGGTCCACGCTGCCTGCGACAAACCCGTTCGCCCGGTCATAGTCCGCCAGCCCGTCCATGACAACATTGGGAATTTTCACCTCATCGCCCCCGCTGTAGCGCACCAGGTCACGGTTCACCTCCATCCAGCCGGATGTAGCCTGTTCCACAGCTGCCGCGTCAAGCTCCGGCTGAAATATCTTTGCATACTCAATTGTGTTTGCCATCTTATAATCCTCCTCTGATTCGTTTCTGAATTTCCGCGCTGATCATGCCGTCTGTCAGGCTGGCTGCTCCTCCCAGTCCCTTGGGAGTGGTGCCCTTAAGCCGCTCCTTGATGCCTGTCTCCAACTGCTCCTGGTACATGGCTCCAATCTTCTCCAGGCTGGCCGCCATCCTGGCTTCATCTGTATAATCCAGGAATTCCGACAGTCCGACCGGAAGCTTTTTCTCCGCCAGCTTAGCGGCCGCTTTCTGTTCCAGCTCCATCCGCTTCAGTTTCCCGGTCAGCTCTGCGTTCTCCTTTTTCATAGCCTCCCGCTCCTCGGCCTCCCGTTCCTGCGGCGAAAGCTTCTCCAGGCGCTTTTCCTCCGCCCGCCGGGCCTCTTCCGCCTCCTTTGCTTCCTTTACGGCTTTTTCAATTTCAGCGGCCAGCTCTGCCTGGGTATAGGTTTTTTCTGCCTGCTTTTCACGGGAAGCCTCCTTCCCGTCTGTCCCTTCCTCCTTTTTTTCCCCTGCTGTTTTCCCATCCTTTGCGGGCGTCTGTACCCCCGGGCCCTCCTCTTTCTTCTGGCTTCCTCCCAGGAGGCTGCGTATCTTATCAAGCAGTCCCCCCTCCTCCTGTTTCTCTCCCTGCTGCTCCAATACCGTATCTGACACAGCTGCCTTTGTTCCTTCTTCCATCCGATGTTCCTCCTATCCATTCACTTCCGCCATGATTTGGGCTTTCTCTTCCTCTGTGATCCACTTCTTTTTGACCGCATTGGTCAGATATTGCTCGTTGCCTGTTTCTCGATAGATACGGGTCAATGTCTGTATCATGCTCCCTCACCTCCTGTCAGTGCATCCATAGCAAGCACATCCGTGGTTTCCTCCACTGCCCCTACTCGGTCCGCCAGCTTTTCAAGCTCCGTCCGTTCCCGGATTCCCCAGGAAGCAAGGAGGGTGCCGTCCTCCTTTCCCCGGACTACCAGCACCGGATCTCCAAGTATTAGGTGCTCGTAGGTCCCGGTCACCGTATCACCGTTCTTTATCTGTACCCGGGATAAGTTCTCTTTTGTCATCTTTTCCCAATCCGCCATTAAGGCTTCCCGCCCCTCATAGGCGGCCTCCATCTGCCCCAGGCAGGATCCGGCTTCCAAGATGATGGCTGTTCCGTCCTTTAACAGTAATTTACGTTTTTCCATGATATTCTCCTTCCATTGCTCCTATTTTTGCGTAATAAAATAAGCCCCATAGCTGGGACTCATTCTCATTTCGTTACTGTATCGTTCCCTCCAGATGATTCTGGCTCAATCCGATGCGGGCAGGCGTCCTTCCCGGACCATATCTCTTTTGGGATTCCTTTTTCATATGACAGACAGTAGTGGAGCTTCCATGCCTCCTCTTCATCACAGGGAGCCAGGATTCCCTCCATCAGTTCATCGTATACCAGGCAGTTTTCACAGTTCTCATGCTTCATGCGATTTACACTCCTTCACCAGGCGTTTTATGTATTCCGGCATCGGCTCCCCGTTTTCGTACATAACCGCCGCCTCACAAATAAACTCCCGTTCATTTTCCGAAGCACGGTAGGAAATACCATAAACATCGCCGCTTTTCATAGCCCTATTATAACATTCCTTTAATTTCCTGTCATCCCGCATCCCTGTTTCGTTTACAATCATATGCATCATTTCATGCTGGATGACGCATGCTATCTCACGGCCTTTATATAAGACATTTCCCCGGCTGTAACGTTTTAATTCCATCTGCCTGCCATATGCCTCCCTGACTGCTTCCGACGCCCCTTCATTTAGTCTCGCCCGCAGCTTTCCCATGGAAGCTTCAATCCGTTTTGTCCAGTGCAGTACACTTCCTTCATAATACTGCTCCGGCGCATTCATGAGCGCCGTACCCATCCGCAATCGTTTTCCTACGGCTGAGCCCATTTTTCCAGGAGCATCCCGGGAATCAAATATTGTGATTTCATCCAGTTTCTGAAACGGGGCCTTTGCAAGCTGCCGTTCCAGCTCCGCAGCTGCTTTCTTGTAATTTGCTTGATTCACCTCCCCTGTCACCTTTACCTTGGATGCGTAGGGCTGCAGCAGGCCGGTCGCCTCCCGCCGATTCTTTAGATTCGCAAAGATGCCTTTCTTCGCATTTTCCTGTCCTGGTCCTGATTCTGCTTTATCCGATTCCTCCATATGTTTTTTCTTCCATTCTTCAAACTTCGGATTACTTTTCAGCGGATTTCCCTGGCGTTGTTTAAATACGGGTATATCATAGGCTGCCACCGTGGTGCATTTGCAGTTCGGATGGATAGGCGGCAGGTTCTCCCCGGCCCTCGCGTCTGATAGTTCAAACACCTGACCATTCAGGCGCTGGCAGATTTCACAACCTCCGCCCAGGAAACGGTACTTTGTCACCCCAGCATCCTGATACGCAAGCAGCTGGCCCTGATTGGCAAAGTAGATGGCCTCTGTCCGTACCAGACGCTGGGCCGCATACCTTCCCTTTCCCATCACATCGTCAATCTCCTTTGCAATTTTATCCACACCGGCCCCGCTCATGAATCCCAGGGTCAGCTCCCGGCGGGTCAGCGCTGCCAGCTGGTCCGTGTTATCCCAAAGCGCTTTTGAATACTGCTTTCCGCTCCATGGATAAGATAAAATCTGCTTTAACAGCCGTTCATCCACCTTCGACACATCCCAGGCCACTCCCCCGATACTCTGGATATCGAACATTTTACGTTCATAGTTGGTCTGCACCAGTCCTTCCAGCAGTCCGGTCAGCCCTGTTTCTGACCGGCCAGCCAGGCGGGCCATGTTGTGATAGATATTTGCCAGCAGCTGCTCCTTCCGGCTGACCTGGCTCTTGGCCGCCAGGGTGTTCAGTTCCAAGGCCAGCCGCGAATCCTTCCCCTGGCCTTCCAGTTCCTCAAGGTATCCCTCCAGTGACTTTTTCCATGTACTGTACTCCTTTCCCGTCAGCAGTTTTGAAGCCTGGGCCTCTGTCAGCTGGTTGTCCCTTGCATACCGGCTGTAAAAGGCCCGGATTTCATTCTCAAGGCCGTTGGCACATTCGTCATACAGCTCCATCAGGTCTGCCTCGCATCCATCGGATGCTTCTGCATTCCGTAAGACCTGTTCCTTCGCCGCCTCAATCCATGCATTACGCTGCCGCTGGTTCATCTTTTCTCAGCCTCCACTTCCTGGTCAGACTTTTCGGTCCGGAATGCCCGGACCAGGTTCTGGTACATCCCAAAGGATTCCACCCCTTCCTGTTTCTCCTCCTCCAGCTTTTCCAGTTCCTCCTTCGGATTGTCCACAAAGGGCAGGAGCTGCAGCAGCGTCTCCTTGGGCAGCATGCTGGACAGGTTTCCGATGATTTGTGACTGCTCCAGGATGTTCTGCGGCTTATTACGCCGGAACTGCATATCAAGGTCCCGGTAATCATAGTTATGTCCCAGCAGGTTCAGGACGTGGGTAATCAGTTCAATCCTCCGCTGCAGGGCCCGCTTGAACTTCCGTTCCTTGATGGCGCATATCTGCTCCAGGCCCCACAGCTTATAGGATACCGCCACCCCGGACAGGTTCCCTCCAAACGCTTCATCTGTCATGTTGGGGACATTGGCTCCCAGGTGGATATCCTCACGCAGCCGGTTCTTATAGTTCTCCAGCGCCGTGTCATCCACTGTCTTTAAAATCCAGCCCACATCCCCTCCATCCTCCAGAATAACGGCACGTTCCCGCTTCATCTGCGCGATGTCCTTGGAATCCACATCCCCCAGCCGCGTTACCTTCAGGATGGCATCGTCATTGTACTGGAAATAGTTGGCCGTATTGGACTGCACCCGGTTATAGGCATCAATCTCAGAAAGGACCCCTTCAAAATCCCCAATCCGCTCCCGGTTGTTGACGTACTCGCAGAATGGCACATCATTCCAGTAATGCTCTTTCCACCCGGTCACTTCTAACATTCCTCCGTTAAAAGATCGTAGGTAGATAACCCGGGTCCATGTCCAAAACTCCACACGCAGGAGGATGTTCCCATTCTTATCCATGCCCCGCACCATGCGGATAGCCGCAAGCGGGGAGGTGAACTCGCTTTCCGTCTCATAAAACAGGATGAGGTTTTCCGGGAAAACCAGGCCCAGCCGGATCCTCCCGTCCTCATCCAGATAGACCATCTCAAAGCAGTCCCCCTTGATGCTGCACTGTTTCCCCAGCTCCGTGTTGTGATCCTGCTCATCGTTATAGTCGAAGATATCCTGGATGGTCTGCAGATATTCCTCGTTCTCGGAGCTGTACACCACCGGCTGCCCCAGGAAATAGCCCGTGGCCGTGTCGGTGATGTAGCGGGCCATGTTATTGACAATCCGGTTGTCACCTCCGGTCTTATCCGTTCTCTCTGAATGCAGGATGTCATGATCCCCCACATAGTAGCGTTCCAGTTTCTGATATTTCATCTGGTAACTCTGCTTCACCACGATTTCCCGGATATCCTTCACCGTCAGGGACTCGATGGAGGCCCGGTCCATATATACAATCATTGGATTCCTTCTTTCCTCTTTCTTATCAGATCAGGCTTTCCCTTGGGATGACCTTAAACTTTCTGACTTTCTTGGCCAGGGTCCGGCACCCCTCCAGGGCGTCTGGGCCGTCATCATGGGCTCCCATTGGGAACTGTATCAGCTGCTCCAGCAGGCGCTTATGGCGTCGGCTAAACTTGATGTATTTGTTCTTGATATCCGGCTGCATGGTCTGGATGCGCAGCGTTTTGTCCGCCGTCTGTGGGACTTCCTCCACAGGCAGGTACAGCCCCGCTCTGGCGCTGGCTTTTACCAGCTCCTCCTTTAAGAACCATTGGAACTGCACCGTCTCACAACCGAATTTCTTATATCCCCTGCCATAATCCCGTCTGATCCGCCGCTCCTTTTCCAGGATATCCGATATGATGCGGTCCGGATGGCGGCGCTCGATATCGGCGTCAAACACATACATATATCCCGTTCCCTTATGCTTAGCCAGTGTGATGATAGCCGAAAAGTCGCTGTGCTTGGTCTTTCCAAGGGATGGGTCCACAAAGCCGTAAAACACAAAGCTGCGGTCCTTAAAGTCCACCTCGGCTTCGTTGTAGTAATCCAGCCATTCCTCCTGGAACAGGCAGTCATCCGGATTGATGGGCTCGTTCTGTTCCTCACTGTTAAAGGATGCCTCTCCCTCATCAATCCGCATCTTCATCAGGTCATAATAGGACAGCTTCTCCTCCCACAGGACCTCCGTCCCTTTGAGCATCTCTGCCTTATGGGCTTCAAAGAATGCCTTTGCGTCCTCCTCATGGGAATCATTGGAAAGGTCCGTGTAGATGTCCTCCCATTCCTTCCAGAGGTCATCTGCCTGGGAAAAGGAGAGCACTGCCTTGTATTTGATGGATTTATACCCCGTATTGGTCAGGGTATGGGCTAGCAGGCTGTCATAGTGCAGCAGGGTCCCGATATACACGATATCCGTATAACTGTCGCCTGCCTTGGAAACGGCCTTGTTAAACCAGTTTGACAGCTTGGAACGCTGCTCCGCGGTCCGGACGTTCTCATCATTCTCGATATCATCCAACACCAGCAGGTCCGGCCTCCAGTTCCGATGCTTCCTGCCTCGTATCTTCTTGCCTGACCCGATGGCCTCCACCTTGATGTTGGTGGTAGTCAATATTACATTGTTACGCCATACCTTTCCCTGCAGGTTCCCGAAGTCCTCCCGTATCAGGCCGTTTTCCTCAAACTCCACACGGATGTTCTCCAGGAATCCTTCGGCCTGGTCCGAACTGTCAGAGAGGATGATGGGATAATGCTTGTACTGATACAGGATGGCATGCATGCTGCCCTTGAAGGTCAGCGTGGTGCTCTTCGCATGGCCTCGGGGGGCTGCCACGGCCCGGCGGCATCCAGGCAGGCGGTCAATCTCCCTGGCTGCCTTCGGTGTGATGGGGAAGCGGCCCTTTAACACGCCCTGCTGCCAGATGGCGTCCAGGTCCCGGTGGAAGCTAGGGGAGGGCTTGGAAAAGTAGTGGGGGAAGTAAGCGCGGCCAAAAAACTCCATGTCAATGGCTCCCAGCTTCCTGCGGATCCCCTCAGGTCCGGTAAGTGGCAGGCCGGAATCATACTCCTTTAAAAGCTGCCTGCGTTCCGGCTCCTCACCCTTCCTTAAAAAAACGTTCAAAAGTTCATCCAGGTCGTTTAAAACGTTGTCCTCTTCCTCATAAAAAGCCCGGCTTTCCGCCTCCGCCAGTGCCCCCATCAAGGTGTCAATGCTTTTCTGCTTTCCTTTCCTCATGGCTCCCACCTCCTCCCTGCCGTTCCCGGCTTCATATACGGCCCGTATTTGGAATTTCCCGTCTATTGGGGCGTTTCCCCGCTGGGAATCTTTTGAACGCTTTTAAACGGGTCCTGATACGATTTAAACGGGGTCTTGTCCCAATCAAAAACGGAACCCCGCCTGGAGTTCCCGGAAGGACTGGCTTCGCCATCCCGACCGGGCTTTTCCCGCTTGGTTCCGTTTCCTTATATCCGCGCGCTTCCTGCACCGGGACGAATCAACCGTCTGCATTCTTCGCGTTTCCTGTCTGTCCTATACTTCCTCTGGCAGCCGGATGCCCAGCTGCACCTCTTTCTTCTCACCACAGATAGATAGCTCAATGGTAGCCCTGAGGCTCCGCTTATCCATCCGTATGATACGGCTCTTAAAGTTCTGCAGGATGCCTGTTTCAATCTCCAGGCCCCCCTCTGTCTCCCGCACCAGTGTGGGCTCCAGAGGTATTCCTCCCTGTCCGGCCAACAGCCGGATCCATTCTGCTTCCAGGTAGGTCAGGGTACCGGACAGCAGCTTTACGATTCCTGGGACAGCCTTCAGCCGGTAATAATTTCCGGCATTGTAATCCATCTGAAGAAACACATAACCGGGGAACAGTACATACTCCTTTGTTCCCCAGGCTCCTCCGCTTCGGACCGGACGGTTCTCCACCGGTGCCAGCGTCTGGAACCCCATGTCCGTCAGTTTCGCGGCAATGTCTCTTTCTTCACCGGTTCTCACCTGGACCACATACCACAGCATGGCTATCCCTCCATCCCTTCCTGCTTCTTTTTGTTCAGATAGGCGCTGACTTGCCGGTACAGCTCCGGCTGTTCCTTGGCCATGGCCTCGAATACCAGTCCCTTAACCGCTTCCAGTCCGGCCTCATAATTCTCCCGTGTCTGGACTTCAATACGCTTCTTGTAGGCCGCTGCGCGGATAAGGCCGTTAGTCTCCTTAATCAGCTTATCCACCGGCACTTCCTTCATCTGCTCCTCGTCCACGTTCGTCAGGGCATTCATCACATGATGGCTGGCCAGACGGATAAGCGCCTCCGATGTGTCCAGATCCGGGTAGCGGTTCATTTCATCCATCAGCATTGAAAAGTTACTCTGAGCCACGTTAATCATTTCCACCGTGGCCAGGTACTTCTTGGCATAGGTGCAAATGGCCATTTGGCTCATTTCCTCACCGTTTTCCTTCAGGTATGCCACAATCTCCTTGTAAGTGCTTCCGGTCAGCAGCATCTGCTCCACTGTATCCTTTAGCTCCGGAGGAAGCCGGTCTACCTTTCCAATGCTGCGACGCCGGTTCTCGCCGCTCATACCTTCACACATTCGTCAGTCAGACTTCCCTGCATCAGCCGGATGCCCTTTTCCGACGCCCTTGCTTCCAATTCGTCATAATTGTAGTCGGCCAGATCCGCGCCAGAAATGCGGCCTTCAATGGTACGCGTTTCGATGTATCCGGCCAACTTCAGGAAATGGATGCTGTCCAGAAATTCCGGCTTTTCCACGCCCCAGTTTTTCACTCCTACCCGGACCTGCTCCAATGGGCTGAAGCCGCTCCGGTTCAGCAGGTTGATACAGGTAAGGACCGATCCGTTGTTTGCCGGGAATGCATCCGCTCTGATCCGTTTCATCATTTCGTCTCTGTTCATATCACTCACCCTTTCTTTGCCGCTTCTATCATCATTTCCATCATCCGGTCCAGCTTCCGGTCCATCTTGCTGATTTCACGGATAAAGTCATCTTTGGTCAGGTAGTTCTCACGAATTTCTTTAATGTCCTTCCGGCATTCATCAAAGTCCTTCTGGTGGGTATCCCTGGGTGTATAATCCTCACGGATTTTCCGGATATCGTCCTTAAGTTCTTTCGTCTGCTCCTTCAAATCCTCTTTACTGGCAGATTGTTCGCGGCCCTCCCGAATCTCCGTGTCGTGCCGGTCTACCTGGGACATGGTCCGTTTCAAAAAATATGAGACAACCCCGATTCCCAGGGTGATTACCGTCGTTATGACCCATTCATTCATCGCTAACCTCATAAATCAAAAAAAAATACACCTGCAAACTAGTGCAAGTGTATCTCATCATGGGGCAATATTCAAAAAAAGTACTTAAGAAGTTTAGTACAAAATTCCTTTTAAGGATATCTGGCCATCCATCGGCTTTGCCCGTATCTCGCGGGCTTTCTCTATGACTATATTCCGAATCCAGGTTTCTGTCAATCCATATTTCAAGGCAAGCTCACGGTAGTTCTTTCCGTCAAACTCCTCCCGTATAAGTTCGTCCCTCACCGGTTTCTCCAGGCTCTCTATCTTGGGGATATAAATGGGGGTACCGTTATAGTTCCTTACCAGGGCCCGGAACGCCTCTATACCGATGAGTCCGGCAAGGGTACGCTGCTCCTCATCCAGGTCCTCCATCTGCACCTTATCCAACAGGTCCATCCTTACACCCCCTTCCGGCGCTCTTTACATACCCCTTTAATACTTCAATCAGCTTGTTTCCTGAGTCAAAGTCAATCCAGGCAAAGGGTGTCCTGGCAATTGCGTCCGTCCCCAGTTCCTTTTTGATGATGGCGCACAGACGGTCTCCCAGTGATACACTCCCAGGCTTTTTATCGTACTTGGCCAGCTCATACATCAGGGCCCATATCTTCTTCTGCTGGCCGCTTGTTACCCCGCCAGGCCTCGATGGATGCTCCCGTTCCCGCCGGGGCCTTGGAGGGGCCTGCCCGCCCTGCAGCTGCGTAAGCCTGGCAATTACAGATTCCGCTTCCCGGTAGCTCAGGGCCTTCACGGACTCTTTCCCGGTTATGGTTGCCACCAACGCATGCAGCTCGTCCTCATGGTCATGGCCCACAAGGCTTAACTGATGTCCAACAGCATAAATCCGCTTCATCTGGTATGGGTCAATGCTTCTCATGGCTTTATCTCTCCCCTCCTCTATGGCCTCCTGGCCTGCTGACAATCCCTAACTTTTTTCTTCCGCTCCTACCGTCACCTTGAGGCTCTCATCCACAATCACGGCCGCGTTGATGATATCAACCGCTTCCTGGGGGGTCCCGCTCCATTCGGCTGCCTTCAGCACCTGGAGCATCCACTCCCAGTTGACCACCTCTGACACCAGATAGGCCCAGTCGCTGGCTTCCTTTGCGTCCAGCCCGGCTGACTTCATCAGGCTTTCCGTGTCCTTCTCATACTTTCCCTTCAGCTTCTCATCCTTCGTGATGGCCTGGATGGTATCATCCAGTGTTCCTTCCGTATAGGCGCCAAGATAGGCGATGGTGAACAGGCGCTTGGCCGGAGCTGCAAGGGAATAGCTGGTCTTTTCCGTTACAAAGTCTGGGTAAACGGTATTTAAAAGCCGTTTAACCATCGCCATGGAGACCGGCTTGACCGTTTCACTGTTTCCCACCACCACCCGGGCATTGCTGCTGCCCCAGTATTCCACGGTCTTTTTCTTGGTGTCCTTTAAGTCATTGACAGCCAGGTTCTCAAACCACGCCTTGATTTCCTCCATCTCCGCCTGGATCCGCTCCTTCTGGGCCGTCAGCTCCACCAGACGGTCCGCCCTGGCTTTGATTTCCTTTGTTTTCTCCGTCACTGGAACACCTCCGCAATCTTCCCGGCACAGGTCCGGCAGACTTCCATCCCGCATACGGCAGCCACATCCTCCACTGTCCCGCAGAACCGGCAGGCTGGGACATGCTTCGCGATATGGATTCCGGCCTCATCCGCTGTCACATCCACTGGGACCCCCGGAAGGATTCCTGTTTCCTGGCGGAGCATACGCGGAATTGTGATACCGCCGCCTTTGGTAACTTTTTTACTCATCTGCATGGAATTTCTCCTTTCCCACTCTGCATTGATCAGGGCTTGTGACCCGCACTGGCTATAAGCCGGTGGCTGCATTAGGAAGGGGCGGCTGCCCCTTAGCGGTTCCTTTTTCCATACCGCCACTTATTACTGTATTTCTGTATCTGGCAGACCAGGGTGAATACCGCTTCAATCCGCTGTTCCTGCTTCATCTGGTCACTGTCCAGCGTATAGATAAAAAGCTTGCTGCCATTATCTCTTATGTATACGGTCTCCTCCGTGTGCGGGAGCAGCATGTTGCCGGTGTATACTTCCCCATACCAGCGCAGCTTCCCGCTGCTGTCAATCACACGGGGTTCAAAGTAAAACTCATCCCTTAGTGCTTTCATCCTTTCTCACCCCCATCCAGGCCGTCTGGAGCAGGAAACCAAGGAGGTTCCATATCCGGTCCCGGATCTTCTCCATGCAGGCCTCCTGGCCAATCTCCTCCGAATAGTTTCTTGGGTCCACGCAGGCACTGGATTCCACCAGCTCAAACCCATTTTTCAGGATGCACCGGACCACGGTCGTGCGCTCCCCCAGCTTCATGACCTCTACCTGGTCAATGAACGCCTCCACCATTCCGGGTCCGATGCTCACGCCGGATGGGAGCTGCGGGTTATCATCCACTTCCAGATAGGAGTGGTCAAACATCCCCTTGGGGCTCCAGCTGACATATCCATCCGGGTACTGTATCAGGTATCCTTCATCTTCCGGGTTTTCATCCGCCGGGTTTTCCCACCCACGGTATCTGTTATACGCGCCTCTTGTCATTGGACGCGCCTGGACCAGCTTGGTTCCTATGTATTTCTTCATATGTTTTTCCTCCAATTTTAATTTTTCGGTTTGCTTTTTAACGCTACTCCCAAAACATACGGAGCGAGTTCTCCAAGTGGAATATTCCACACTACCCAAAACAAAATCCTTTTTATCATGTTATTTTTTCTCCTTAAAAGCCTAAGTTTTAATATCCCAGATACCGGCCGCATGTCCCAAGGGGGCATACCGGATTCAGGTACTTCCTTCCCACTGCGCATGCACACAAGCTAATGCTCTCACCCCTGCTGTCCTCTATTACTCGCCTGTGGCGACAGGACAGGCATCGTTTTCCCATTTCTGTGGGCCTATGCTCCTTTTCCATTCCCGCCTCCTTCTACTCTTGGCTTGTATGTCCGCTTCCCGTCCAGGTACTGTTCCTCCGTTTTCTGACGGCCCACCAGTTGATTCATCCGTTTAAGGATTGCTCTCGCTGGCTGTTCCCGGAAGAATTCCACTACCTGCTCATTCCGTTTCATGATGTCCTTCTGTTCCCTGCGAAGCTTCCGGCTCCTGGAGAGCTTCGTTGCCACACGGCTCCGTTCCTTGCTGGTGGCCGCAAACTCCATCTCATGCAGCAGGTCCTGCAGACGCCGGTCCTCAAGGGCTACCGCTTCACTGGCTGTCCGGTACTGCTCCTCACATTCCTTCACCCAGGCCAGGAACTCCTCCAGCCTTACGGAATGGTTCTCCTGACTCTTCAACTTAACCTCCCTCCTTTTATACTTTCTTCTTCCTTTTGTTTCCTCACTCTGCATTTGTCAGGGCTTGTGACCTACACCATCAGGTGGCTGCATTAAGGAGGGGCCTAGACCCCTTTTTACTAATGAGTTATTCCCGGTGTGAAGGTATCAGGCATCCGTCCTGGCGGCCTTCTTTATATCCCTTCAGCCACACCTGATCCGCATCCAGACGCGTTCTGGTCTGAAATCCAATCATCCAGCCGCTCAGACCCGCCAGAACGATCAAACCCAGAACGCTAATGAATCCCCATATTCCAAGCTTGCCCCCCATCACTAAAACTGTTAGTACTGCCGCCATGCTGCTCCCGATCATAAGTCCTCTTACCATCATTATCACTTTTTCATTCAAACGCTTCATGCCTGTTCCCCTCCTATATAAACCTGATTCCCATGGTACCGGCCACCCGCTCAAGTCCAGCCATTGATACATCCTCATCATTTACCGCGTTACGGAACACATTGACCATTCCACGGATTCCCCATTTGCTTCGGCTGATGCTGTGCAGGTAGTCAATCTCTTTCGTCATCCTACGTTCTTCCAATGCGGGAAGCAGTTTGACCACATCTTCCCTTTTGATGTCTGTAGTCCGGTACCGGCCATGGAGCCGGGTCCGGTTAAACTGCTGGGAAAAGATGGCTTCCTGTCTGCCCAGCATCTTATTGTATACTTCTACGTTACCGATCAGGACGATGCCGATTCCCGGCTTCCCCGTAAGAGGATCTTCATCCACCCAGCCCCTTATCTCTTCCAGAGCCATGAATTTTAGGTTCTGGGCCTCATCAATGATGATGATTTTATCCGTCTCCTTCAGCTTGTCCTGGATTGCAAGGGACAAATCTTCCGTCCGCTGGTTCTCCGGCAGTTTCAACGTCCTCCCGATCATCTTCAACAGGCTTCTTAATGTCCCAGTGCTGGGGGCCGCCTTCAGGTATACCGTGGTGGATGGGTTGTCCTGAAGAAACTTGGCAGCTGCCTTGGTTTTCCCGATTCCGGCGTCTCCGTCAATAACCACAATCCCCTTCTCAAGCTGACAGTAGCGGATCAACTTGTAGGCCGCTTCCGATATGGATGTAGGGATGTATCCCTGGAGGCTGGCTCGGAAGGGCTCCGCCTTCCGGCTGTTCTGGCCCTGTTCTTCCTTGATCCGGAAGAATTCTTCCAGCTTTTTCTCGACCTCCCCAATATCGCCCTTGTCATAGACGCTTCGGCGGTACTGGCTGAGTACTGCCGCGCTAATCCCCAGGATCGGTGCTGCTTTTGCCTGGCTTAGGCCCTCGGCCTCCAGGTAATCTTCCAGCTTCTTCTGTAATTTTACGTTATACTCTTTACTCATTGCATTTACCTCCCTGTCTGTCCCTTATCTCTGTTTTTCCTGTTCATGTCTGATTTCCGCATTCCGGATCATTCGGTCCAGATTGATACCTCCAACCACCTTCTTAAATGCTGGTTCCTCGTCTGCCCTCTGAACCTCTATCACCTTGGGGTTGGCCTTGCCCTGGTAATTCTCTTTATTGTATTGTGCTTCCTTCAGCACCAGTTCCATGGCTGTTACCTTGTCACAATCTGCCAGGACAGCATGTTCAATATATTCCTTAGCAACCTTTTCCAGCCTCCGGGTTTTTGCCATAGCTGCTTTGACATCTTCTCTGCTGGCATTATAGGAAAGAACTGCTTCATTATCCGCTGGTACCGTCATAATGTAACGGTCCTCCAGGTCATAAATCCGTACTTCGCTTAGATTATCCGGGTCATATCTGAAATACACCTTCTTGCCAAGCATTAGATGGACAAAATCATCGTTCCAGTAATCAATTCGCCCTCCGGCAATATCCAGGTGTACCCCTCGCCTGCCTACGGTCTGTGCACGGCTGCTGCGCATAAGCATGAGATTCAGGGCTTCTGCCGTGGCTGTGCGTTTTTTAATCAGATGTTCGTTAAATACATCCATTTTGAGTTTTCCATGGTCTGCCGGGACTGCCCCATGATAGGGCTGAAGGTTGAAATAATAGTCAATCACTGCCTCGACATATTCCTGAAACTCATCATCTGAATAGATTCTATCCTTCTTTAAAACGCCTTTTAAACGTTCTGGCTTTTCAACCACACTGCCTCCCGTATAAGTATCAAACAGCCTTGACAGGGAATCCTTGACATCGCGGAACCGGCGCTCAATAATCTTGGCCTTTGCGTTCCGGACGATGGCATTCGTCATGTTGATTCCAAGCCGCTTGAACACGCCAGGCGGTTCAAACCGCTCCTCGCCATTTTTAGGCTTCTTTCTGCGGTGCCCCAGCCCTCCGATATCAAAGGTCAGGAACTCCCGGCCATTATCTACGTAAATGTTATCTGGAATACCGTAGTTCAGGATTCCTTTCCGGAGGGCAATCAGTGTAGCCTCTGAACTGGGATTGTATGTAATATGGTATCCGGTAAATATGCCGCTTCTGGCATCCAGGAAGGCCGTCAGATAAGGCCGGTGGAGTTTTCCGCTCTTATCCCTTACCATCACGTCAAATGTATGGTTATCCGCAATCCACCACTCATTGCTGGCAATGTCCTCGTAAATCCTACGAATGTGTGGAGCACAGCGATCATTATATGCCTTATGGCCCTCACGTCCCAATACCTTCACGCCCTCCGGAACCTCATTATTCAGTCTCCGATAAAAAGCAGAATAGCTTGGAATATCCGCGTACAGCTCCGGCTGATTTTCACGAATCCACATCTTTGCATACTCCAGACATTTCTGGATTGGGTGCTGGCTCTCGTCCAGGTAGTAATAGAGAAACGCCTGCCAAACGGTTTCGTTAATAGCGCTGCTCCCCTTCCTCCATTTTCCACGCTTGTCAATCAACCCGCTCAGATCATCCTCCCGGACAGATTTCCACTTCCGATAAAGGATATCGAGGGAAATGTTCCGGTCTGGGTATTCCAGGCTGCACCAGGCGATAAATTTCTGATCCACCTCCGCCTTTGAACCGCTCGGGGCCATGCAGCGGTATTCCTGCCACTTCCGAATCAGCCCTATCCAGAAATCCATTTCCTTCCGTTCCGCTTCTGAATATCGGTCAGGTTGCTCCTGCTCTGGTTCCTGATCCGCCGGGACGGCTCCCTCAGCTATCTGCTCCTTCTGCATTTGATACCAGCGTTGTTGGAGCTCTTCGTCTAAGGATTCCAACGGAATCTGGTAGACCTTACGGTTCCGGCTGTTGACCGTTTCTACAGCCTGGAGCTTTCCTTCTTTTATCTTTTTTTGAATATATTGAAAACTACAGCCTTTTACTTCTGCCAGTTGCTTTGCAGTCAGCATCTGTCCCATATCCTTATCACCACCTATAGCCTGTCATCATCAAATGCAGGAGGCTGGCTCTGCATGACGGAGCGGTTGTCTCTGTTTCGACTGTTCCATAATTCTTTATTGTGCTATACTTAAAGAAAAATGGAGGTATCGTTATGAACATAACTGCTGTTGAAGTTTCTAAACGCCTTGACCATCTCGCCCATCAACTATTCATGGTTCCTAAATTTTCTGAACGCTGTGCGTTTCTGGAAGTGACTCTAAAAGATAGGCTTCCTGTACCTTTAAATTTGGCGTTTACATTTGCTAATCCTATAATGAATCTTGTGGATATCTTGATGTATTCATCCTTTCCTGATGATGAACAGTTTTATGAAAAGTTGTTTTCCTTTTCCGATCCACGTGTACTTGTCGGATTTAAGGCCGCCGTTGCGCACTCTGTGGCATATCTGCAAAATGAAGGGCAACAACTGTATAGCGTACCAGAAGATGATTATACATTCTTTCGTGACTATGCTTTCATAGCATTTACATAAGCATTTCACAAAGGCGGGGTTGAGCTTTTTGATATTCTTCCAATAAATCCCGCCTGCATATATTTAGCCAGGCTTTTGTATACCTCAAGCACTCATCAACACTATACTGTGCCGCGTCCAGATAGTAATAAAGGAATGTTCCTATGATTGTCCTGGCACCCTCAGTTGAAATACCCGCCTGTTCTAATTCCTTATAGCATCCTTTCATTTTGAGCTCCTTTTTCAAATGACTTTTAATAACTCTTCAAAATCCTCCACGTTTCCACCCAGCTTCTCAATAATTGGAATTATGTACTTTCTTCCCGACATCCTTCCATGCAGTGCCTCACTAATCCGCGTAGCCGGTATCTGCATCTGCCGCGCCAGCTCCGCCTGAGACATTTCCTGCCCTGCTACTTGGATCCGTACCCAACGGCGGAACTCCGCTATACTTGTAATCTTTTCATTTTTCAAATTCATCAGCCTCCTTTACCCGGTATTGTAGCAGTTCTTTTCCCGTTTGTTGTTAGTTTGTTACAAAATAACGTTTACGGTTATATTCTAACGTGTTATAATTCAATGTAACGTTATTACAAATAGTATATATTCTATTTTGAATAAAGTCAATACTATTTTGAATTATTATATATTGTTTTGAATTCGGAGGATGTCACTGTGGGGACAATAGGAGAACGTTTAGAATATGTAAGAAGTACTATTTTATCAATGAATCAGAAGGATTTTTCACAATTGATAGGTGTTTCTCAAGGTGCTCTAAGCGCAATTGAAAATAATAAGCGCGGATTACCTATGGAGGCAATCATCGAATTAATGAAATATTCAAAAAAGGATAATTTATTTTCATGCTATTGGATATTAACAGGGATGGATGAACCCTCTACGGATAAGGGACTGAGTGTTGATCAAGAGGAGCTGATTAGCACATATAGCCAACTTGATCGTCGTGGTCAGCATCGTGTCCATACTATTATCTATGAAGAATTAGATCGTATGGAACAGGCAAAAAATTCCGCCAAGGTCGGATAATCGAACAATATGACAACATTTTACAAATTGACTTCCATCATACAGAGTGATATATTTTAATTGCATTTACCACCATGCCAGTTTGCCCCTGGCGTACAAAAGAGGAGCTTCCTAGCAATAACGGTCTGCTCCTCTTTTGATGAATATATTCAGTTGGCATTAAGGTTGGCATTAAAATTTTAAATTTGTATATCTCATATATATCTTTTAAAAGGTTCTGTTTTTAACCGTTCAAACAAAAAAACAACATAAAATCAATAGTTTTAAGTACTTTACACAATTTCTTTAAAAAGGTTTTAAACGCTTTTAAACGGTATTTTAAAACCCCTATCTTGATTTCAATATTTCTGGCAAATCTATTTATTTTGACCATTCTAATTTTTCAAGTTGGCATTAAACTTACATAAAAACTCTAAGCCTATTTATAGTCCGTTAAGCCTAAAATATCCCCATTTCATGAGCTTTCTGACCATGTAAGGAGTTTTAAGGGTCTATAAGGGGTCGAGGTTGGCCTACTTTGCATTCTACATGAAAACTTACAACCACACCCATAACGCGTCCGTTCTTTGCCACCACAAGAGGTGTTCCTCCCTGGTTTGCAATCCGCTTTACGATGTCCTCGCATTCCCTGCTGAACGCGCCTCCATGCCGGTCCACATAGGCTTTAATGGCGTCAGCCGCGCCCTTTCTGATCTCATTTCCATTGTAGTCAATGCCGCTCATCCTGGTCTTGGCAGTGAAGGGCACGAAGGAGGCCTGAAGCTCCTCCATATTCCTTGCGCGGATTCCGAAGCGCTCCTTTGCCAGAACCACAATGCTGCGTCCCTCAGGAGTTTCGTCTGCCAGGGATGACAGCTGGGCCGCATCTGCCAGCTCCATTTCCTTGTGGCCGTCCACCGGAATAAAGGCGTCTGCCTGGCGGTTTCCAAGTGTTATGGTACCCGTCTTATCCAGCAAAAGGGTATCTACGTCTCCGGCCGCCTCAATGGCCCTGCCGCTCATGGCCAGCACATTGGCCTGGTTCAGGCGGCTCATTCCCGCGATACCGATGGCAGACAGCAGAGCGCCAATGGTAGTGGGCGCCAGACAGATTAAAAGCGCTACCAGATTGGTGATGGATGTGGGATTGGCTGCTCCTGCCTCCACGGAGGAGAACACGGAATAGGAGTACAGGGACATGGTAACAAGCACAAAGATAATAGACAATGCCACCAGAAAAATCTGCAGTGCCAGCTCATTGGGGGTCTTTTTGCGGGAAGCTCCTTCCACCATTGCAATCATTTTATCCATGAAGCCCTCGCCCGGATTGCTGCTGACCCGCACCACGATCCAGTCGGATATAACCGTGGTGCCTCCTGTGACGGCACTTCTGTCACCGCCGCTTTCCCGGATTACAGGAGCTGACTCGCCGGTAATGGCGCTCTCATCCACCGACGCGGCGCCCTCCACCACGTCGCCGTCTGCCGGTATCTGTTCCCCTGCCTTAATATAGACAAGGTCCCCCTTTTTCAGTTCCGTGGATTTCACCCTGACGGCCTCGCTTTTGCGGTCAGCCGAAGGAATCCTGGATGCCATGGTATCCTTTCTGCCTGCACGCAGGGCATCTGCCTGGGCCTTTCCCCTTCCCTCTGCTATGGCTTCCGCAAAGTTACCGAATAAAACCGTAAACCAGAGGATGACGGATATGGCCAGTATATAACCCGGCGCAGCGTCCCTGATACCTGCCAGAGAAAACAGGAACATCACAAAGGTCAGGATGGCGGATACAAAAACCATAAACATGACCGGATTCTTTATCTGGGTCCTTGGATTCAGTTTAATAAAGGAATCCTTAAGGGCCCTGCACATAATCTCATGATTGGAAAATATACTCTTTTTTTGTTCATTCATGTCTCATTGACCTCCCTATGCTATCATCTGGAAAAACTCAGCCACCGGGCCAAGTGACAGGGCCGGGAAAAAGCTGAGGGCCCCTACCAGCAGTACCACGAAAATCAAAAGGAAGATAAACATGGCATTATGGGTGGGAAGGGTGCCGGAGCTGACTGCTACCTTTTTCTTTGCCGCCAGACTGCCTGCAATGGCCAGGGTGGCAAACATGGGCAGGAACCTTACAAACAGCATAATCAGTCCGATGCTCACATTCAGGAAGGGCGTATTTGCGTTAAATCCTGCAAATGCGGAACCATTGTTGCCGCCTGCGGATGAATACGCGTAAAGGACCTCTGACAATCCATGGGCTCCCGGATTATTCAGGCTGTCATGGGTGGACGGAAGCAGCGTGGCGATACCGCTGCCCACCAGGATGGCCACAGGGGTCGCAAGGCAGACCAGCACAGCCATCTTCATCTCAAAGGGTTCTATCTTTTTGCACAGGTACTCCGGCGTACGCCCCACCATCAGCCCCGCTATAAACACTGTAAGGATGGCAAACCCCAGCATACCGTAGAGCCCGCAGCCCGTACCGCCGAATACCACCTCTCCCAGCTGCATCAGCAGCATAGGAACAAGTCCGCCAAACGGCGTGTAGCTGTCGTGCATGGAATTGACCGAGCCGTTGGAAGCAGCCGTGGTAAATACAGCCCATGTCCCGGATGTGGCTATGCCAAATCTGGTTTCCTTACCTTCCATATTACCGCCTGCCTGTCCCTCAGTCCCCATATAGACCGCGCCGTCCTGGGCTATCTGGGGGGTGCCGGCCTGTTCACTGCAGCCCACAATGGCCAGCGCTGCCGCCAGCATGATGAACATGGCCAGGAACACCGCCACGCCCTGTCTCTTGTCCTTCACATTCCTGCCAAAGGTAAAGCACAGGCCCGCCGGTATGAGAAGCAGGGAAATCATTTCAAATAAGTTGGATAACGGAGTGGGGTTCTCAAAGGGGTGCGCCGAGTTGTTGCCCCAGAAACCTCCGCCGTTGGTTCCCAGCTGCTTAATGGCAATCTGGCTGGCAGCCGGTCCCAGAGGAACGACTCCCTTTGTGACCTCTGCGGCGGTGCCGTCCTCCTGTTCCACCACCACCGGTTCCACCAGCTGTACCTCATCGTACTGCTTAAAGGTCTGCGGAACACCCTGGGAGGCAATGGCAAGAGATACCACCACTGACAGCGGAATCAGTATGTAAAGGACTGTCCTTGTCATGTCGGTGTAGAAGTTTCCCAGTCCCCTCTCCTTCACGCGGACGAATCCGCGGATCAATGCGAACAACACCACAATTCCCACAGCGGCAGACACGAAATTCTGGAAATTCAGCCCGATCATCTGGCTGAAATAGCTCAGACTGGACTCTCCTGAATAGGCCTGCCAGTTTGTGTTGGTGGTGAAGCTGGAGGCCGTATTAAAGCCCAGATGCCAGCTCATTCCGCCCATTCCCTGGGGATTAAGGGGAAGCAGGTTTTGAAAGCACAGGATGATCCAGAGCACCGCCAGGCTCATCACGCTGAATACGGCTGTGCACACGGAATATTTCTTCCAGCCCATCTCCTCCTCTTTATCAATCCTCAGGACCCTGTAAATCAGGTTTTCCACAGGCAGCAGAAGCCTTGACAAAAACACCCGCTCCCCGTTCATCACCTTTCCCATATAGGACCCAAGGGGTATTGCTAACACTACCAGTATGACACAGTAAATTATCATCTGCAACGCCACATTCATCATTGTTTATCACCTCTCAATAAAATGATTACCAGGTAAGCCAGTATAATAACCGCGGTTATTCCTATGATACCTAACAGTAATGCCATGGATGATTCCTCCTCTTTTCAAGATAGGGGTATGGTATCACAGATGGTGATAAAGATTCCATATGGGAGCTGGCTGCTTTGTATAAATATAATGTTAATATAAAAGAAATACGCTCCGTCCTCTGTCGCAAAAACATAATGCGGCTGCACCCATGTATGCGATATACATGGATGCAGCCGCAGCTTATCACAATATTTTTTATTCCATTATTCCCAAAATACCGACATGAGCTCCCTGACAGCCCTCTCACTGTCCACCTCCACCGCAAAACGCACGTATTCCGCCTGGAACGGGTGCTCCCTCAGATCCGTCACAATCATTCCCCTGCAATAGGAGCCGCCGCACTCCACCCTGGCCTTCCTGCTCTCGGTACGGACCAGGCTGGGCGTCACGGCGCACATAACAGCCAGGGGATCATGGAGAGGACAGTCACCCATGCAGTAGTTCTGGGTCTGGTTTCCCCTAAGATAATGGACCATGGCCTGCCTCATATAATCCACTGCCGGACGGCAGGCCGGCTTGCAGCAGCCCGACAGCCAGTCCAGATGCTCCATTTTAAGCCTTGTCCTCATGGTGACATCCAGTCCCACTACCGTGATATCCATACCGGAGGTAAACACCTGGTCGCAGGCCTGGGGATCGCAGGCCACATTGGCCTCGGCCACAGGAGATACATTTCCGCGCATGGTCAGGGTACCGCCCATCATCACAAGGCCCTTTACCTTATGCACAAAACCGGGATATTCCCTAATGGTGCGGGCTATATTGGTCAGAGGGCCAAGGGTGATGACCATAAGCTCTCCCCCATACTGCTCAGCCAGATCCATGTGGAACCGGCTCACGTCCACGTCTCTTGTACTGCGGCGGCTGGGAGGTAATTCCACATTGCCCAGCCCGTTTTTGCCGTGTATAAAGGCAACCCGGCCGTCCCATTCCCGGCAGGATGGCTTCTCCGCCCCCACTGCCACCGGTATATCGGGCGCTCCTGCCAGGTCCAGTATCTTCATGGTATTCTCCGCTGCCAGCCATGCCTCTACATTGCCGCACACCGCAGATATGCCCACTATCTCTATCTCAGGATTAAAAAGCGCGTATAATAGGGCGATGGAATCATCCACACCTGTATCCACATCCAGTAAAACCTTCATCTGCCTCTCCTCTTTCATTATGTCATGCGGTATATCCCGGCGCCAGTATCCTGTCTGCTGTCCCGGCTTTCTCTGCCGCCTCTGCTGCCTCAGCCGCCAGTTCCAGGGCGCACCGGATCATGCTGTCCAGGCTCTGCTCCCGTTCCTCGTTGGTAAGAGCCCTGTCATGGTGGATGCTGCTCCCCACAGTCACCATGCTGAGCGCTCTCCTGCCTGCTCTTGCCGCTGTGCAGTAGAGGGACAATGTCTCCATTTCCTGGACCAGAACCCCCATTTTTTCCCACTGTCCTTTTTCTCCCTGACAGTCCTCATAGAACACATCCGAACTGTATACATTCCCTGCCCGGAAGGGGGTATGGCTGTTTCTGGCATGGGCCGCAGCGGCCTCCAGAAGGCCGAAATCCGCTATGGGTGCAAAGGTTCCCGGCAGATGGTACTGGGAGGGAAAGTTAGAGTTGGTGCAGCAGCCCATGGCCAGCACCAAATCCCCCACCTCCACATTGCGGTGAATCGCGCCCGCGGTCCCCACCCGGATGATTGTGTCCACATCATAATTGTGATAGAGCTCGTACGCATAGATACCCATAGAGGGAATGCCCATGCCGCTGCCCTGGACCGATAGTTTCTTACCCTTATAATATCCTGTATATCCATTCATGCCCCTTACCCGGTTGTAGCAGAATACGTCGGTCAGATAGGTCTCTGCAATGTATTTTGCGCGCAAAGGGTCACCCGGCATCAGGACAACCTTGCCAATCTGTCCTGGTCCCGCTTCATTATGGAATGTTTTCATATTTGATTACTCCGATTTCTTTATTATATTCCTGTCATTCTTTCTTCGTATGCTCAGCTCATGCTGCTCGGAACCAAAAAACAGCTTTTGGGACAGGACAGGCGTATCATACTCGGAATAGAGCACCTCCTCCAGAATCAGGATTGGGTCTCCCTCCTGCATGTTCAGTATATTTGCCAGACGCTCCCTGGCCTGTCCCAGCCGGATTTTGGCATCGCTGTACAGGCCGCCTTCGGACAGCAGCCCGGTATAATACTGGTAAACGGTATCTGGATTCTCCAGGTCCACATCGCTGTTGTCAAGTACCTCATGAGGCATATACACCATGGCAAAGCCGGCCGGCATATCACCGCAGTAGTAGGTTATGTCAATGACCGCCACCACGCTGGAGGGCCGCAGCTTAAGCACCTGCTGGTGCTTTTGGGTGGCCGGCTGGAACCCTATGGCGGTCACCACCTTATCAATGGGCCTGCTGCAGAAATCCACAATGGGATTTCCCACCTTCTCCAGCCCGCTTTTGCTCATATCCTGGTTGGAAAGCACAATGTTGCCCTTTCCCTGATGGTTTATGATTAAACCATCCTCCTGAAGAAGCAGCATGGCCTGCCGCAATGTGCCTCTGCTGACTGCAAGCTGTTCTGCCAGGATGTTCTCTCCAGGCAGCTTATCCCCAGCCTTATACTTTCCCTCTTTCAGCCATTGGCTGATGGTCTCATAGGCAGTCACATACAACGGTATCTTTACATTCTTTTCATTTATCACATTGTCCTTCACAGGTCTGCTTGCTCCTTTCGCGCGCCCGGCGGGCAGTCCTCACTATAGCTCACTATAGATTAGTATAGAACTAATCCACCAATTTGCCAAGTGCCTCCGGACCTTTCACCCTCTTTCCCACAAACAGCAGTACCAGCAGCGTCACCCCATAGGGCAGCATCTGGACAAACTGGGACGGGACAGACGCATCCGTCAGATAGAATCTGGCTGCCTGGGCCACCGCAAATATCATTCCGGCTCCCATGGAGCCCAGGGGCTGCCATCCGCCGAAAATGTTGGCTGCCAGTCCCATAAAGCCCCTGCCTGCCGTCATATCCGCCACAAACAGGTTGTTCTGGGAAATGGACAGGTAGGAACCTGCCAGCCCTGCAATGCTTCCTGCGGCTATCATGGCAATGTAACGGTAACGGTTCACCTGCACACCGGCAGTCTGAACCGCGTAGGGCTGGTCTCCAATGGCCCGGTACCTGAGTCCGAACTTGGTCTTATAAAACACAATCCACACCGCAGCCACAATAAGGAACATAGCGTAGAGATAGGGGGACTGGTCTTTAAACAAGGCCCCGATAACCGGAATACCGGAAAGGCCGGGTATGGTCAGATTGGAAATGGAGGGAACGGATTCCGACATTCCTTCTGTCTGCCAGATTGCCTTTAACATTACGGCCGTGATACCGCTGGCAAAAAGATTGATGCCCACACCTACCACTGACTGGTGGGCCTTCCATTTCAGACAGAAAAGGGCATAAAACCAGCCAATCATACCGCCCAGGACCACGGACAGAAGCACCCCGGCCATGGCTGATCCGGCTGCATAGGAACCGGCTGCCCCGGCAAACGCGCCGATGAGCATGATTCCCTCCACACCCAGGAGGATGATGCCCCCGCGCTCAGCGATGGTGCCGCACAGGGCCCCCAATATAATGGGCACTGAAAGCTGAAGGGTAAGTCCGATAAAATTATTAATCATATCCATATGTCATCCTCTCTTTCTGCTCCACTTAATCAGTTCCGGAGCCGCTACCAGGAGTATCACCAGACTCTGTATTACCGTCACCATGTTGGTGCTTACCATGGTCTCGCGGCTCATTCGCAGCGACCCCATATCCATGATTCCGAAAAGCAATGCGGTCAAAAGCACACCGGCCGGATGATTCCTTCCCAATATGGCCACGGCGATTCCCGTAAAGCCGAAGGATGGGGAAAAACCCTCTATAAAGCGGTGGTATTTTCCAAACACCTCTGTAATGCCCGCAAGGGCCGCGATTCCTCCGCTGATGGTCATGGACATAATCAGAAACATGTTGACACGGATTCCGGCTGTTCCGGAGGCAGAGGGATTGGCTCCCACTGCCCTCAGCTGGTATCCCACCGATGTCTTCCACAGGAATATGTACATGGCTGCCGCCACAAAGAGCAGCAGGAACAGTGCATAGGTGAGCTGGGTCCTGGGCACCAGCTTTCCGAACCAGATTCCCTCGGCTATAAGCTCAGTCTGGGCCGTGGAACCCTCTGTCTTAAAGGGCCCATTTACCAGATAGGATGTAAAAAGAGTACAGATATAGTTCAGCATAATGGCCACGATTACTTCATTGGTGCTGAATCTGGCCTTAAAAATGCCGGGAACGCTGCCCACAAGCATGCCCGCCGCGATTCCGGCCAGGATACTGATTACAAGCAGCAGGGGAGCAGGGAGCGCGCTAAAGTAAAGGGCGGTGATGACACTGGCCATGGCTCCTGCGTGAAGCTGGCCCTCTGCACCGATATTCAACATACCGCACCTGGAACCCATGGCCACGGCCAGGCCTGTAAAGGCCAGCGGAATGCTCTTGCTGATTGTATTGGCCAGGGACTGCGGTGTGCCCAGAGCTCCCTGAATCAGGGAACCGTAGGCTTTAACAGGGGATTCCCCTGCCAGGAGGATAAAAAGGGCTCCTATCAGAAGCGCAAGCCCTATGGATGCCAGGGATTTGCCTATTTCCGCTGTGTGCCTGCCGCCACGGATTTTTCCAACGGTCCGGGCTTTCTCACCTGTCCGGTCACCTCCGTCTGCCTGGGCGTTCTTATTGCTGTTCCATTTCATGAGCCCGCACCTCCTGTTTTTTTCCTGCCATGAACAGTCCGATTTCTTCCTTTGTATACTCCCCGTTGTCAAACTGGGCGCTGACCTCTCCCTCGTAGAATACAGCGATGCGGTCGCTCAGGTTCATGACCTCTGAAAGCTCTGCCGATATAAGCAGGATTGCCTTTCCCTGCTCCTTTAACTGAAGAAGTGTCTTATGCACCCTCTCAATGGCTCCGATATCCAGACCTCTCACAGGCTGGGCCACCACCACCAGCCCGGGATCATGGCTGATTTCCCTTCCCAGTATCACCTTCTGCTGGTTGCCGCCTGAAAGCTGTCCTATCTCCTGGTCCACACCGGCCACCTTGATTTCAAACTCCTCTACCTGTTTCTCTGCATCCTGTCTCAGCCTCTCATAATCAATGAAACCCTTCCTGCAATACTCCGGTGTTTCCTGATAGCCCAGCAGGAAATTCTCTGTAATGGAAAAGCTGGAAATCATGGCATTCTTATGGCGGTCCGATGGGATGTATCCCAGGCCCATGGCCTTCCTGTCCTTGACAGCCATGTTCTGGACCGGAATTCCATTTATAAAAATTTCGCCTTCCCTGACCCTGCGGTTTCCCACGATCATTTCCTCCAGCTCCTGCTGCCCGTTGCCATCCACCCCGGCAATGCCCAGGATTTCTCCGGCACGGACCTTCAGGCTGACGGTTTCCCCGGCCCTCTCATGAAGGCGCACACCTTTCAGCTCCAGAACGGCCTGGCCGGTTTTCTGTCCCCTCTTTGCCACGATGTTCTCCACCTGCCTGCCCACCATCTGGGTGGCCAGCTCCCTCTCATTGGTGGAGCTGGTGTCGCACCGGAACACCACCTTCCCCTTCCTGATGACTGTAATGCGGTCAGACAGGGACATGGTCTCATTCAGCTTATGGGTGATGAATATGATGGTCTTGCCGTTTTCCTTTAGCTGGCGCAGAATCTTAAACAGCTCGTCCACCTCCTGGGGCGTGAGAACCGCGGTGGGCTCATCCAGGATAATGATGTCCGCTCCGCGGTACAGGGTCTTAAGTATCTCCACCCTCTGCTTCATGCCCACGGACAGGTTCACCACCTTCTCCTGAAGGTCAATCCTGAATCCGAACCGTTCCACCAGCTCCTCCACCTTTTTCCGGCTTTCCTTCCGGTTGAGGAACAATCCTCCGGATTCCTTTCCCAAAATAATGTTTTCAAGAACCGTCAGCTGATTCACCAGCATAAAATGCTGATGAACCATTCCGATTCCCAGGGCATAGGCATCGTTGGGATTGGCTATGGCGGCCTTTTTTTCATTGATGAATATCTCTCCCGCATCCGGATGGTACAGCCCGAAGAGAATATTCATCAGAGTGCTCTTACCAGTTCCGTTCTCACCCAGGAGGCAGTGGATTTCCTGCTGTCCCACGATGAGATCAATCCCGTCATTGGCGCGTACCGGCCCAAAACATTTGACGATTCCAATCATTCTGATTGCGTCCATATCTTCCTCCTCTATTTATCCGGCCTATCTTAATTAAGCTCAGAGGGAACCTGAATCTCTCCTGATATAATTTTCTGCTTCAGCTCGTCCAGTCTGGCCAGGATATCATCGGAAACCTTGATATTGCTTCCCTCCACCGTCACATCCACGCCTCCGTCGCTAAGGCCCAGCATCTGGTTCTCCCCTGTATAGGTATCCTCCACAATGCTGGCAATGGCGTGGTATGCGCAGGAATCCAGCTTTTTAAGCATACTGGCCATAATATAGTCCGGAGCGATGCTGTTCTGGTTTAAGTTCACGCCGATGGCAGCAAAGCCTTTTTCCTCGGCGGCCTGGAACATGCCCATTCCCGAAGCACCCGCTGCATGGAAGATTACGTCGGCTCCCTTTTCCACAAAGGTGTTGGCAATGGTCTTGGCAGTGGTGGGGTCATTGAAGCCGCCCGCGTAATCTACAAGCACCTTCATTTCCGGTTCAATATACTCAGCCCCTGCCTTGTAACCTGCTGCGAAGCGGTTGATAAGGGGATTATCCACACCGCCGATGAATCCGATGGTCTTTCCGTCTCCCAGCTTGTCATCTGTCTTTTCCTGCTTTGCAAGGGCTGCCAGGGCGCCTGCCAGAAACGCTCCCTCCTGCTCCTTACAGGAATAGGAGGCTACATTGGGAAGATCAGAGGTGGCATCCAAGAGGGCAAACCGCTGTTCCGGATATGTGGAAGCCACATTGGTCAGGGCATCCACCTGTTCTGCCCCCACGCAGATAATTAAATCATAGTCCCCGGACGCAGCCATCTCATCCTGGATGATTTCCTCATCTGACACGGACTTTGGCTCCACCTCATCGTAAGTGATTCCGTAATCAGCGGCAGCCTTTTTAACACCCTCCAGGGCCAGGTCGTTAAAGGAATTGCCTCCCAGTCCCGCCTCTGTGAAAATGATTCCTATGTGTGCTCCTCCCCCGGAACCAGTTCCGGTCCCATCTGCTGCTTCCCGGGAAGTCTGCCCGCTCCCTGCGTCTGGCTTCGGTGCAGACGAACCGCATCCCATCACTGCACTGCCTGCAATGCCAACTGCCGCACATAATGCTGCCCACTGTCTGATTCTTTTCTTCATCATGTTCCCCTCCATTTTATACCTGTTTTGTTTTAGTATATATATGTTGCTTAACTTGTTTAACAAGTTATCTAAAATGTAGCATGATTTATTATATTTGTAAATCCCAATTTTACATTCACCCATAGAATCGTTAAATCTTGCTAAATACAGGCAAACTTTTCTGTGCAATTTTACATCTGTATTCCCTTAAATTTACAATATATTGGAATGATTGAGATACCCGGATCACAGCCTGGCCAAAAGGACAAAAAAAGCCGGATGGTTTTCATTATCTGAAAGCCATCCGGCTCCGGCCTGTAACGATACTCAGGATTCCCATATGGGAAGCAGGCCCTATATTCTGTGCGCCACCGCTTTTATTCCACTAAAAAAACAAGTACCGATTCAGATTTCTCCTCCTCGATACCTGTTTTTTGTTTTTCTGCTCTCTTTACTCTGTTCTTTTGGATTTCCTTTACTTATACGGTCTGTTTATTTTCACCTTTCATTATCAAGTACATTTTAATGATACTTTCTCGTCATATCATTATAAATGTTCCCGTTCCTTGATCATCTACTCAGTATTTGAAAATATAACGGGACTCGTATTGTATCAGTTTCCTTTTGAACATTTCATCAGGCAGATTCCTTATTCTCTGTTTTCTATAATAATCATTTGATTATATGGAAAACGAAAAATCACTTTCCGGTGGTCTGTACCTCCTTTTTTAGATTTCGTTCTTTTTGATAGTTTTAGTATACTCAAAAGGAGGTCATTTGTCAATACTTTTTTATTAATATCTAAATTTTAATAGTCTTTTTCGTATATATTGTATAAATTTTCAGTTTTTTCACGACAATCAGACAAATCTGCACACTACCTTTTTGCAGCAGCAGCTTCCTATTCTCCCACTACCATTATTCTCCTACTACCCTGTATGTCTCCTCCACAATGCGCTCCATGGCGTTGAGTATGTTCTCATAGCCGGTACAACGGCAGAGATGCCCGGATATCAGCTTTTTCAGCTCCTCCCGGTTGTACTTCTTTCCTGTGCCTACAATCTCCACGGCCGACATAATAAGACCGGGGGTGCAGAATCCGCACTGCACGGCCGCCTCTTCTATGAAGGCTTTCTGGATGGGGCTCAGCTCGCCGTTGGGACCCTTTAAGCCCTCCACGGTCATGATACTTTTGCCGTCCGCCCACATGGACAGATAGATGCAGGAATCAATGGCCTCTCCATTTACAAGGACCGTACAGGCCCCGCACTCCCCAACCTCGCAACCCTTTTTTACGGATGTGAAGCCCAGGCGGCGAAGGGTATCCAGAAGAGATTCCCTGTCATCCACAGCAGTCTCCTGTTCCTTTCCGTTAATTTTCAGCTTGATTACTTTAAGCATCTGCCTTACCTCCTGCCAGTGTGATGGATGTTTTAAGAGCGCGCCTGGCCAGCTCCCCGATGAGCTGCAGGCGGAATTCCCGGCTGGCCCTCCAGGATGTGCGGGGATTTACCTGGGACAGGGCTTTATCTGCAAACAGGTCATATATGGTCGCATCTGACACCTGTTTCCCGCGAAGGGCTTCTTCCGCCTCGTAACAGCGCACCGGAGTGGGGGCCGCCACGCCGTAAGCCAGACGTACGTCTTCCAGCACTGTTTTATCAGGCGACAGCTTTACCCTCACCGCACATCCCAGTGTTGCAATTTCCATGGCCCTGCGTTTTCCGTATTTAATATAATGGCCTTCCCATCCCTCATAGTTTTCCCTGGTAATCTTAAATGCCGTACAGACCTCATTCTGCTTCCTGACCGTACGTCCGGGACCTGTATAGAATTCTGTAACCGGCACTTCCCGTACTCCCTCCGGCCCTTTTAACACCACTGTAGCATTCAGGGCGCACATGGTGGAGGCAGAGTCCGCAGAGGTGGCCCCATTGCAGATATTCCCTCCGATGGTGGCCGTATTTCTCACCTGAGGTCCTCCCACCTGGTCCACTGCCTCCCCCAGCATGCTGAGGTGTTTCTTTATAATGGGGTCATTGGTTATATGGGAAAAGGAAGTTGCAGGCCGGATGATGATGGTCCCGTCCTCCTCCAGGCTGACGCCTTTTAACTCCGGGATATTGTGGATGGATACCAGGCCCCTGCCTGCATCCTTTCCCTCCCTGACGCGTATGAGCACATCCGTCCCCCCGCTGATGACCTGGGACTGAGGGTCCGCGGTGAGGGCGGCAATGGCGTCCTCCACCGAATCTGCTTCGTAAAATGACTTTATATCAAACATGATGACTCTCCTTTATACTTACCTGACCTGCTGTTTTACATCAGCCATTACAGCTCTATATCAAACCCTTTGCCTGAAATGCCTCTATGAGCCTCTGTGGCGTCATGGGTATGGTATCCATGGCAACGCCTGTGGCATGGAGCACTGCATTGCGCAGGGCCGGCGCCACCGGGATGGCCGGCGGTTCTCCCAGGGACTTATTTCCGTAAGGGCCGGTGGGGTCCTCAAGCTGGATAAACTTCACATGAAGGTCCGGCGTATCCATGGCTGTGGGAATCTTATAATCCAGCAGATTATCATTGAGAGGCCTGCCGGCGTCATTATATAAGAATTCCTCGGACAGGCCGTATCCCAGGCCCATGGACATGCCGCCGTGCACCTGCGCCTCTGCCAGCTCAGGGTTGATCAGTATTCCGGAGTCATGGACATTTACAATGTCCTTTACCGTCACCTGTCCCAGGGGCATATCCACTTCCACCTCCACAAAACAGCAGCCGGAGGAAAATGAATTGTCCCTGCATTGGTTGGTGACCTCCGCAGTGATGTGCTCAGAGCGCTCCAGGGAGTAAAAGGCGGTAAGAGCCAGGGTTTCCATGTCAAGAAGCTCTTTTCCCGTGGCCTTCTCCACAATGTGATCGTGAGCCACGTCCATCTCTTCTGCCGGGCGGCCTCCCAGCATAAACCCGGCATAATCCAGAATCCTGGCCTTCAGCTGCTGCGCGCATTTCTTGACAGCCATACCGGTCACATAGGTCTGGCGGGATGCATACGCCCCTGTGTCAAATGGGGCTGTATCTGTGTCCTGTGTGGATACAATATACACTTTTTCCAGGG
The DNA here is from genome assembly GCF_020554465.1 of Enterocloster sp. 210928-DFI.2.20. Taxonomy (NCBI): domain Bacteria; kingdom Bacillati; phylum Bacillota; class Clostridia; order Lachnospirales; family Lachnospiraceae; genus Enterocloster; species Enterocloster sp. 210928-DFI.2.20. The sequence goes on along the minus strand of NZ_JAJCHK010000021.1, from coordinate 54,239 downwards.
AAATGCCGGTTGTCTCAGCTGCCATCTGGCTGAATGCAGTGTCAGCACCCTGTCCTATTTCCGTGGCTCCCAGCTGAAGCTGCATGGAGCCGTCCTGATTCAGTATCATCCTGGCGGAGGCAGTCTCCAGTGAAATGGGATATACCCCTGTCTTATAACAGAAGATAGCCATTCCCACTCCCCTTCTCACGGGGCCTGTCTGGTTGGCATAAGCCCTGCGCTTCTCCTCCCATCCAATGTACTTCGCCCCTTCCTCCATACACTTTTTAAGGCCGTAGGAATGGAAGGTAATGCCGTTGGCAGGGTCCACGAATCCCTCTCCCATGCAGTTTTCCATGCGGAAAGCCAGGGGGTCTGCGCCGATTGCCCGGCACACATCGTCCGTAAGGCATTCCGATAAAAAGGCTGCCTGGGGAATACCGTATCCCCTCATGGCTCCCGCAGTGGCAGTGGAGGTCCATACCGTGTAGCAGTCAATCTCAGCCCCCAGCCGGTCCTGGTAAATATCCTTGAATACATTGCCGCAGTTGGCGCAGATGGCGTGGCCGTGGGACGCATAACCGCCGTTGTTGGCATAGGCTTCCAGCTTCCTGGCAAGCATTTTTCCGTCTTTTGTGGCCAGGGCCCTGCATTTCCCGTCAATGGCATGGCGGGTCCTGGTGCCGTAAATGGTTTCCTCCCTGCTGATTTCCAGGCGGACCGGACGCCCTCCCACCACTGTGGTCAGATAGGCATTTAAGGGCTCATAGAGCACATCCTGTTTGTTGCCGAAGCCGCCGCCGATGTAGGGCTTGATGACCCTTATCTTTCCAACCGGCAGTCCCAATGCCTGGGAAATGACGCGGCGCACAATATGGGGAATCTGCGTGGAGGACGTAACTGTTATCTTGCCCCCCGGCTCCTGATAAGCCCAGGATACCGGCAGTTCAATATGGCAGTGGGAAATACGCGGGGTGTGGTACTCCCGTTCCAGGACCACCAGATTCTCCTTTCCGTACTTCTCCTCAGCCTCCCTGAGCCCTTCCTCAAAGGTAAAATCCTCTGGCCCCATGGTGAGATGGGAATGGACAATTACATTGTCCTTTCTCAGATCAGGGTGGAGAGGCGTGGCATCCTCTGCCATGGCCTGTTCCACTGTGACCATTGGTTTGTATTCCTCATATTCCACCTTTATGAGTCGGGCCGCCTGCTGGCAGGCCACATCATCCGAGGCAATAACGGCAGCAATGTCATCCCCATAGAGCCTGACGCGCCGGTTCAGAAGCTTTCTGTCCCCGATATCCTGGTGGGCGGCCTCCACACTCCACGGATGACCGGCTGTGGGAAACTGGTAATCCGGCACATCAAAACAGGTGACGATTTTCACAACGCCCGGCACCTTAAGGGCGTCCTCAAGGTCAAACCTCTTAACAAGCCCATTGGCAATGGTGGAATGGACCACCCTGGCGCACAGGCAGTCCCTTGGTTCCAGATCCGATGTGTACTTTGCCTCTCCTGTGACTTTTGCGTAAGCGTCAACACGGGTAACGCCTTTACCTACTATATTATTCATGATAAATCCGTCCTCTTTTCCATTTTCCTGCCTCTTTAGAGGGCCAGCTTCCATATAGCTATCAATATAGAAAATACAGCAATGCCTTTTTTCAGAAGAATCTGATTGATTTTAACCGCATTCCTGCTTCCGTATACAACTCCTATGCCGTGGAACACAAGGGCCGCCGCCATAACAGGCAGAAGATCCTTGACGGAGCACTGCATCATGTATCCGATGCAGGCAGGTATGCCGATGAACACAGAGTTAAAGAGGGCCACTCCCACCGCGGTCCTGATGCCGATTCCCAGAACCACCAAAAGGGGCATGACCAGCACCGGTCCCCCGGCGCCTGACAGGGAGCACACGGCTCCTGTGACAAATCCCAGAATCAGTGTGGCTGCCAGGTGATCTGAGATGACATATGCCCTGCCGCCCTCCTCCTGGCTCTTATCCTTGCGGAGCAGGATGGAAATACCCGAGAGAAGGACCACCACGTACAGGATAACCTTTACCGTGGATTCCGGAATGATGAGATTCAATTTCACTCCCAGGACAGCGCCTGCAAGGCTTCCCAGACTGAGGCGGATGCCGAATGGGATATCCAGGTTTCCCGCCTTGTTATAATTGACGGATCCCAGGGCCCCCGACACAATGAATGCCGCAAAGCTCAGCGCCAGCCCCTCCGTCACCCCCATTCCCAGAGGACCTGTATACACGATGGGAAGCAGAAAGCCTGCCACCCCCGTAAGTCCTACAAACGCGCCAACTACCAGGTTCGCTGCCATAACAATCATCCAGAACACCATGAACCAGTTTTCCTCCTTGCTATATCTTTATAGAATCATTTAAAATGTATCTGCATTTTCTTCCATATACTTCCGGGATTCGTACATAATACGCTCCTCGTCCAGAGACAGGACCTCCCTGTTCTTCATGAGAATCCGGCCTCCCACTATCATATCCTCCACATCGCCTGCATTTACACATTCAAACAGTGTGTGAATCTTGTTTCCAGTGGGGCACAAATGGGGCTGGTCCATGTTAATGCTGATGATATCCGCCTTGTATCCGGCTTCCAGACGGCCCAGGCTTCCTTCCTCGTTAAGGGCTGCGGCCCCGCCTTCCAGCACAATCTTTAAAATAGTCTCAGCCGGCATCACCTTGGGATTTCCGTTGGGAACGCCGTGGTATATATTCATGACAGAGCGGAATATCTTCATCTCATTCCAAAGGCTTAAGCCGCCGTGGGCCGCTCCGTCCGAACCCAGGCCCACCGGAATTCCCATTTCCAGAAGCTGCGGCGTATCCGGCACTGCTTTGCCGCAGTTGCTGAAGGGACAGTGGCAGGTCTTTACGCCCCGCTCCATCACCAGGGATTTCTCCTGCTCGGAAAGTATCAGGCTGTGGGCGCCCAGGAAATTGCTTCCCAGCACATGCATTTTCTCCAGATACTCATAGGGCCGCATTCCCTCCCGGTCCACGATACCGTTGATTTCCCCCATGTACTCGTTCATATGGGCCTGAAGCATGGTGCCCCGTTCCCTGGCCCGCATAGCTTCCAGCTCCACAAGACGGCTGGAACAGGAATTCAGTGCCCGGAGAGAGTAATACACCTTAAGGTTTCCCTTTCCGTGGAACCTGTCATAGAGGGAATCCGTACGCTTTAACGCTTCCTCCGCGTCCATGGCTATGGACTCCGGCAGCCCCTCCTCATCCATGGTGGAATAGGACAGTGCGCCGCGAAGGCCGCTTTCCTCGTAGACAGAAGCCGCTGTCTCCATATGGTAGCTGCCCGCGTCGATGAATCCTGCCGTACCGCATTTTATCATCTCCAGAGCAGCTGCCTGGGCGCAGAGACGCATTTTATCCGGAGTCAGCGTGCTCTCAAAGGGAAGCATGATTCTGGTCCAGATTATGGGCTTTGCATCCAGCACCAGCCCTTTTAGCAGCTGCTGTCCCGTGTGCATATGGCTGTCAATAAGACCGGGCATAAACAGCTTTCCTTTTCCGTTTATTGTCTCAACGGCCTGATATTTTTTCCACAGCTCCTTACCGGTCTCCAGAATCCTTCCCCCGGAAACCGCCATATCCACATGTTCCTCCAATTGGTCATACTTTATCAACAGGGAACCATCTTTTATTAACAAATCACATGTCTGCATCTTATCTTCTCCTTTTTCAATCGGACGGCCTGTCAGATATCTCGCACCCCGCCGTCATCTCTTCACGCTATCAGATAACGCCTGCCAGGCTGAGAAGCATCTGGTCCCAGAGGCAGGAGCCAAGAAAGGTTCCTGTCATAACGAAGATCCCCACTATCAGTATCTTCCAGCCCTGGCTGATGAACGTCTTTAACTGGTCGCTGATGGCCAGGCCCGCAAACGCTCCAACCATGGTAAAGGGGGCCGTAAAATTAATGTTGGAGGCTGCCTGTATCACAAAATCCCTTACCGGTGAAATAGGGGACGCGGAAAGCAGCCCTATGATGGAGCAGTAAGCCACGATGGGAAGCTTCAGCGGAAGCACCTTAGTGAGTACGACCGCTGCCATGGATATCACAATAAGTACTGCCAGTCCGGGAATGGAATCCGTGATTCCCACCCCATAGCCAATCAGATTGGCAAGACCGGTTCCGCATGCCGCCAATACAAACAACACAAGCCATTCTATGTATCTCATACCGTCTCCTCCTTAATATCCCTGCCCTCTTTGTTCTTTAAAGCAAACCGTCCCAGCTTGGGTTCCAGAATCGTATATAATTTGTCCGTCATGGGTATGGCGATAAACATGGTAATATACATGCCCGTGATTCCGGCAATGGTTTCACCCACGCTGGCCATGGCTGAAATGGTATCGGTCCATTCCGGATAAATAGCGCACAGGCTGGCGCTTGAGCTTGCCATCATAATTCCCGCTCCTACACCGGAGCCAAGTCCCAGAGCCTGTGGATGGAACCATCCTGTCATTCCCACCACAGATGCCATGAGACCGAAGTAGATGGTACCTACCATACCGCCTACGATGTAGATGGAAAGGCTTCCTCTGGCCTCTGCCGAGTCAGGTCCGTAGATGTTGTTAATCAGCGCCATGTGGTACTCCCTGTTGATGGAATGACAGGAACCGATGGCCTCCCGTTTCATGCCCAGCAGGATTGCAACAGGCAGTGCCAGGAGCGGCCCCAAAAGATTTCCAAAACCATGAAGCAGAAGGACCGGACCGGACTGAAGAATGGTGTCGATGTTTGCCCCTGCCGTAATCCCCAGTTTGGCGATAAAGGGACATATACCCACCACCACCAGTTTGGAAGCCGCCTTCACATGCCTGTTATCCACGATTTTAAGCACCTGCGGCCCGCTTAATACCCCCAGAATAATTGCATAGAAAATCGGGAACAGGATAAACATTCCTTTCCCCACCGGAATCTTAATCTGGCCGATATTATCCGCTATGAGGATGAATCCAAATGCCAGGGCGTAAATCTTCCATTCCAGTGCAAACCGTTCCTTAAGGGAACCATACACATATGTTTCTTTTTTGCCGCTCATAAGAGCCCCTCCTTTCCAGCCGGCCATATTTTATTTATTTTCACCCCGGCCGGCTGTTACAATCACCTTGTATTGAATATTTTAGACAAATTCCCAAGATTAAAAAAGGACAAATGAGCACTTTTAACAAGAAAATACATTGATTTTAAGAAATATAAAATGATATACTTACAATAAATGACTGAATAAAGCGGGGAATACAAATGACACTGACAGAATTGGAAGCGGCCGCGCCCGCCCTGAAAGAATATACAAAGAACATGCCCGAGGACATCCGCAGCCGCTGCACCGTAAGGACCCATGCGGCGGGCTCCATCATTCACCAGAAAAATATGGAATTAGGGTATTTCGGAATTGTTGCAAAAGGTGAAAACCGGGTCATCAATGAATTTGAAAATGGAAATGTCTATATGATTGAGAGCAATAAAGCCATTGACTTTATCGGGGAGGTCACCATTCTGGCCGGAATGAGCCACACCTCGGTGACCATCGAGGCCGTGACCGACAACGTGGTGGCCTACATAAGCCGCAGGGATGCCGAGCGCTGGCTGGCATCCGACATAAACATACTGAACCTGGCTGCCCGCCACACCGCCTTCAAGCTTTACCGTTCCTCTTACAATAACGGGGCCAAGCTGTTCTACCCGCCCTCCTATCTTCTGTTGGATTATATGGTAAAGTACGGACGCCAAAACGGCATGGAATCCTCCCGCGGCATGGGGTCGTCCCGTGGCATGGGGACATCCCGCGCCCCGGCATCCGTCACTGTGCTGCGCACCCGGCAGATGCTGCAGGAAGAAATCGGCGTCAACGTAAAAACCCTCAACCGTACCATACGCCAGCTAAAGGAGGAGGGATTCTTTTCCATATGCAAGGGGAAGATAACCTTTACCAGGGAGCAGTATGAGAAGGCCATAGAGTGGCTGGAGGCGGAAAAGGATAAATAGAAAAAGAATCAATAAGAAACAGGATTTTCCCGCCATATAATCCCAGGAAATCAACCAATGTTTCCCTTACTCTTTCTGATATAATGGCAATATTCTAACTAATTTCAGGAGAATTGCCTTATGAATCAGACATCAGCCTTATCCCCGGTAACAGAAGACTACGGCGCTGCCCAGATACAGATACTGGAGGGGTTGGAAGCAGTGCGCAAGCGCCCCAGCATGTACATCGGCAGCACGTCCTCACAGGGGCTTCACCACATGGTATATGAAATCGTGGACAATGCCGTGGATGAAGCTCTGGCAGGCCACTGCACCCTGATTCAGGTATACCTGAACAAGGACGGCTCTGTAACGGTCCGCGACAACGGCAGGGGGATTCCGGCGGGAATCCAGACAAAAACAGGACTGTCCGCCATCCAGGTGGTATTTACAGTTCTCCATGCCGGCGGAAAGTTCGACGACAGCAACTATAAGGTTTCAGGAGGCCTTCACGGTGTGGGGGCTTCTGTAGTCAATGCGCTGTCCTCCCATCTGCATGTGCAGGTGGACCAGGACGGCTTTTCCTACGCCCAGTCTTATGAACGCGGCATACCTGCAGCCCCTGTAAAACAACTGGGTCCGTGCAGTCAGGGGACCCACGGCACCACGGTGACCTTTATACCGGACCAGGACATTTTCCCTTCCATTGCCTGGGACAGGAATATTCTGGAGGAACGGCTCCGGGAGACAGCGTTCCTGACACAGGGTCTGGAGATATCCCTGTACGATTTGCGGAGGGACCCGGCCGGCGAGGCAACCTGTCCGGTGACCGCCTGGTCCCGTACCTTCTGTTTCCAGAACGGGCTTAAGGACTTTGTATCCTGGCTGGAGCAGGACGGTGAACCCCTTTATACAGGAATCATTTCCGGCCGCCATGAGACAGATAAGGTGCAGGCGGAATTTGCCCTTGTGCACAACTCCTCCTACAGCGAGCAGCTCTTAAGCTTTGCCAATAACATTTCCACACCAGAGGGCGGCACCCATGTGACGGGTTTCCGCCAGGCGCTGTCCAGGGCAGTCAATGACTATGCCCGAAACGCAAAGCTTTTAAAGGACACGGATTCCTCCCTGAGCCGGGACGAGCTCTCCGAGGGTCTGACCGCGGTCTTAAGTGTACGTCTCCAGGACGCCCAGTTTGAAGGCCAGACAAAGCAAAAACTGGGAAGCAGCCATGTGCGCCCGGTGGTGGAGCAGATGGTGTATACACGTCTCACGCTGTTCCTGGAACAGAATCCCGCGGCGGCAAAGGCCATATGCGACAAGGCCATGTTAGCCAGGAAGGCCAGAACCGCTGCCAGAACCGCCAGGGAAATGGCCCGCCGCAAAACCGCGCTGTCCGGACTCTCCCTTCCCGGCAAGCTGGCGGACTGTTCCAGCAAAAATCCCGGTGAATGTGAGCTGTTCATCGTGGAAGGCGACTCGGCAGGCGGATCAGCCAAGCTGGCCAGAAGCCGCGAAAACCAGGCGGTTCTCCCCCTCCGGGGCAAGATACTCAATGTGGAGAAGGCGTCCCTGGACAGAATCAGCGCCAACGCGGAAATTAAGGCCATGATTTCCGCCTTCGGCACAGGCATACTGGACACATTTTCCCTTGAAAACCTGCGGTACAACAAAATCATCCTTATGACTGACGCGGATGTGGACGGCGCCCATATCACCACGCTTCTGCTGACCTTCCTCTTTCGGTTCATGCCGAAGCTGATCGAGGAGGGACACGTATTTTTGGCCCAGCCCCCTCTTTACCGGGTAGAAAAAGGAAAGAAACTCTGGTATGCTTATAGTGACAGCGAGCTTGAGCAGACCATAAACGCCATCGGGCGGGACGGCACCTACAAAATCCAGCGCTACAAGGGGCTGGGAGAAATGGATGCCGGACAGCTCTGGGAAACCACCATGGACCCCTCCAGGCGCACGCTCCTGCGCGTAACCATAAATGACATGGAAATGTACCATGAGACCTGCCAGACCTTCTCCATCCTAATGGGAGACGAAGTGGAGCCCCGGAAAAATTTCATTCTGGAACATGCGCAGTATATTTCCATGCTGGATATCTGATAAAGGGGGATTTTGCCTTGAACCGGGATGATTTACAGCTTTTTATGACCATACTGGAAGAAAATAATCTAATAAAGGCAGCCGAACAGCTCTACCTCTCACCATCCACTGCCGGTTCTCGGCTGAGAGCCATGGAGGAAGAGCTGGGCTACCCGCTCTTTGAGCGCAGAAAAGGAGTCAAGTCCGCCCTGCCCACATCCAGGGGACTTGCCTTTTCCCATATCGCGTCCCAGATGCTGGCCCTTTGGAATGAAGCGGACCAGATAGGGGGAATGAGCGATTCCCCCTTCCTGACCATCGCCACGGTGGACAGCTTTCTGGACTATAATCTGACGCCGTTTTACAGGGAGCTCATATCCCTGCACGGTTTTTCCCTGGATATCAAATGCTATCCCGCGGACATGATTTACTCCCTTGTAAGCAGCAAACAGGCTGATGTGGGATTTGCCCTCTATGACATCAGCACCCCCCATGTAAATGTGACCCCTCTCTCAGAGGATGACATGGTGCTTGTGGTTCCGGAAGGCTCCGGTCTGATACCGGCAGAGGATTGCCCTGCTCAACCGGTTCATCCGTCCGTCCTCCCTCCTGACAGGGAGCTTTTTACCGGCTCCTCCGCCAACAGCAATATCGGATGGGGTCCCCAGTTTAAGCTGTGGCACGACCGGTATATCAGATCCGGCTCCCGACCCCTGGTGACAGCCACCAGTATTTCCATTTTGAATGATTTCCTGGAAGCCGGGGATTACTGGACCATCATGCCCTCCACCACGGCCATGGGACTAAAAAAGCAGTACCCTGTCCGGATACTGCCCCTGTCACCGGCTCCTCCCCGGCGTACCCTCTATATGCTGAAACATAACACCCCTTCCAGGATATCGCTGGAGAACATGGCTCTCTTTACGGGATATCTGAATGAGTATCTGGACAGGAAAAATTCGTTAATACTGTAATTGTTGCGAAACAGCCGTTTAGATACCAAACACATGCCTGCAGAATTCCAGCGCACCCTTTGCATCCCTGTCCAGTGCTTCCTCAGAAAGATCCGGCACCATGTCTCTCCATATCTTTATCTCAGAACCGATGGTCCCTCCCTGCATGACAAAAGGTTCCATGACAGCGGCTCCCTGATAGTTAATATCACGGAGCGCCTGCCCTATCTCAGCCCATGGCAGGCTGCCTTTTCCCGGCACCAGGCGGTTCTGTTCTCCCAGATGGAGATGTCCCAGCCTGTCTCCCGCCTTGCGGATTGCATCAGCCATATTTGTCTCTTCAATATTCATATGGAAAGTATCCAGCATGATTTTTACATGGCTGCTTCCAATCTCATCGACAAAATCAATTGCCTCTTCACAGGTATTAAGAATATACCCCTCATAGCGGTTCAGTACCTCCATTCCAAGCACCACGTCACATTCCTCCGCTGTTTTGGACAATTCCCTCAGATTCCTGACAGCCCTGGCCCGGTCTCCCTGCTTGTCATTATTAATGGTAAAATCCACGGGCCAGTAGGAATATAATCCCCCTCCCAGGATATGGATATCCATTACCTGCAGCTTTGGAAGCAGGTCCTTGAAGAATGTCATGGCCCGTCTCACTGCCTCCGGGTCTTCTGAACACAGATTTTCTGCTTTAGTAGGTCCATAACCAGCTGTTAGAACAAGCCCTTTTTCTTTGGCGTATTCACGTAGCTCAATCAGCTGTTCCTTGGTTGTGTATACATCTCTGAGGGCTGCACAGGAAATTTCCAGGACATCAAACCCCAAAGCAGACACCTTATCCATATACTTCTTATAATCAGCAAACCATTCCTTCGTCCAATAAGCAAAATAAATACCATATTTCATCCCAGCTACCTCCTCTTTAAAATACCTCAAACAAATGTTCAAAAAACTTCTCTTTATTAACCTTCATGGCTACTCTATGACGCCCATCGCTCTTTTTCTTCCAGTAAGTGAATCCTGAAAGCAAAGAGCTGTCTGTTTCTATGAATAAGTCCCCCTGTTCAAATAAACACACATCATCGTGAAACAGGGAAACTGCTGCCAGCGGGTCATGGAATGTGACTCTCTCTTCATCCTTAAACCACTCTCTGGCAATATCTAATACTGGTTCCAGAATCGGGTGGCGGAACAAACCTTCCGCTTCCTCCGGCTTCATAATTAACTGACTGGTCACATTCAAACCGCAGGTAATGTGTTCCCGCACATCTGCCCCATATACAATCTTTGTCGCGTGAGGGTCGATAAGTGCGTTATTTTCAATAACTCCCTTACTTCCCAAAACAATAACATCACTCTTTTCCATAGCGCTCATGGTCTCGCCTGTATTATCGTATCTGGTATATGTAGGCGAGCCGCACATAAGCACAATACGTTTTAACAAGGAAGCAATTTCAGGGTCCATTGCAAAAAGCAGCCCCACATTGGTGAGAGGGGCAATACATACCAATGTAATCTCCCCTGGATTCCTTCGTATTACATCCTGCATGAACGCAACCGCACGGTTAGGCGGAAATTCCTTTTGATGTTCCCATCTGCCGAGTACCTTTTTCTGCGGTGCATACAACTCAATCTGGGGAACAAAAATAGGATTTTCACATCCCGGATAAATAGGTATGTCTTCCCTCCCCGCTATGCGGCACAGTACGCTTGCCAGCCTTGCCCGTTCTGCCGCCTCTCCGGTAACGGTGGTGATTCCCATGATTTCTGCATCCGGATTAGCCAGCAGATATGCCAGGGTAATGGCATCATCCACCTCTGTACCGATATCCGTGTCCAGTAATATCTTTTCTCTTCCCATATGTATTCTCCTTATGATTCCGGAATCCATCTGTATTAAATCATAAACCGCTCATTGGCTACATACAGTTCCCGGAAGACCCTGTACTGTTTTTCATAAAGACCCACATGCTCTGGAATGGGCTCATACACCTTTTCACGAAAACTAACAAACCTGTGGGCAGCTTCCTCTATACTGTTAAATATCCCGCACCCGGTTCCTGCCAGAATACAGGCACCCAGACAGGCCTGTTCATCCACTTCACAAACCTTTACCTTTTTATTGAATACATCCGCCTGTATCTGCAGCCATACATCACTGTGGGAACCGCCTCCTGAAGCAATGACAGTTTCGCACTGGATCCCCAGCTCCTCAAAAATAGTCAGCGAATCTCTCAGACTAAACGTCACTCCTTCCATGACGGCCCGGGTCAGATAACGTCTGTCCTGACATAAACTGAGACCAAAAAACATTCCTTTTGCACTGGGATTCATATGCGGTGTCCTCTCTCCGGACAGATATGGGAGAAATATCAGACCTCTGCAGCCCGGATCTATCTCCTGGGCCATGTGGCTCATGCTGTTGAAATCCTCTATGCCCAGCACTTTATTTTTCAGCCAATTTAAGGACATTCCGCTGCAAAGAGTAGCTCCGTATATAGTGTATGCCTTATCCAGGGCATGGCAAAAGGTATGGGTCCTCAGCTCTCTGTCATATTTTGCTTCCTTTATATAAGCGGATATCTGGCCCCCGGTACCTATATTTGAGATGACCTCACCTTCCCTGAATACTCCATTTCCAATGCTCTGGGCCATCTGGTCCCCGCTGCCATATACAACCGGAATTCCTTCCTTAAGTCCACATTCTTCATGGCATTGTCTGGTAACTGTCCCTGCCACCTCCATGGACTCTTTGCAGACAGGAAATATCTCCTCGGGAAGTCCAAACTTTTTAATGATACCAAAGGCCCAGTCTCTTTTAGCTGTGTCAAACAATGCGGTAGCTGAAGCATCCGTCACATCCGACGCCAGATTGCCCGTCATCCTGAATCGGATATAATCCTTTGGCATCAGGACTACCCCGGCTTTTAGCAGCACTTCCGGCTCATGCTCTTTCAGCCACATAAGGGACGGGAAGGCAAATCCGGTAAATGCCCTGTTTCTAAATATCTCTCCCATTTCCCTGAAATCCAGCACGCTGTTAATGGACTCCAGTTCTTTTCTGGATCGCTGGTCCAGCCATAGAATAGCTGGCCTAAGAGGCTTTCCCTCACAGTCTGCCACCACGATTCCATGCATCTGACCTGAAAAACCCACTGCCTGAATCTCGTTGAATTCCTGTTCATTTTTATCTCTCAAACGCCCCAGTACCTGTTTTGTCTCCAGCCACCATGTCTCCGGATTCTGCTCCGCATACCCTTCAAATGGTATAGATACCTCATAAGGGCTGCTCTCTACCGAGATAACCCCTTTGACGCTGTCTAAAAGCATGGCTTTCACGCTTGATGTCCCCAAATCAATTCCCAGAATAACTGACATATTTCATCCTTTCCGGCGAAAGATTAATCTTTCATCTTCTTGATATAGTCAATAAATACAGCTATGAGGACCACTACACCCTTTACCACATACTGCCAGGAGGAATCAATTCCAAGGATATTCATTCCATTGTTCAATACTCCGATTACAATACAGCCAATAATGGTCCCGCTGAGGCGCCCAACACCTCCGCTCATACTGGTACCTCCCAGTACAACGGCTGATATGGCATCCATCTCCGAACCTTCTCCTACATTAAACTGTGCCGAGAAGGTACGGGCAGAACTCAGAATACCTGCGCAGGATGCAAAGATTCCCATAATCACAAATACTGTCATGGTCACTCTTCTGGAATTAATGCCTGAATAAGACGCGGCCTGCTTGTTATCTCCTACCGCATAAATATTCCTTCCAAATTTTGTCCTGTTAAGTATGAGGCCCGAAATAACAATGACTACCAGCATGTATACAAATTGGATTGGCACCCCTCCCAAAATTTTACCACTTCCAATAAAAGTAAACAATGGGTCATCTACTAATATTGTAGTTGCCTTGGTATATATGCGGGCAAATCCCCGCCCTATATTCATCATAGCCAAGGTCACGATAAAAGGAGGTATAGTGGTTCTGGATATTACAAACCCATTAAACACCCCTACCAGGGTTCCTGCGCAGATGGAAATAGGAATAGCTATGATAGATGGAACTCCCACATTGGTAATCAGCCCGCAGCAAAGACATCCGGATACCGCTATAACCGAACCAACAGAAAGATCGATTCCTCCCAATATGATTACCATAGTCATTCCGCATGCCAGAATCACATTAATGGATATTTGCCGCATGATGTTGGAAAGGTTTCTCACTGTACAAAATGAGTCAGTCATGACACTCAGCAATAGACAAATGATTAAAAGGCCAATGATAATTCCGCCATTATACTTAACTGTTGAAACCACATTCCTGCCAAAACCAGGCAAAATGCCGTCACTCTTTTTTGCTTCCATTTTATCCTCCTGTTTTGAAACTTAAGCGCCTATCTCAGTAGTGGCCAGAGTCATAATCCGCTCCTGGGTCAGTTCATCTCTGTTTAAAATGCCTGTACTGTATCCATTGCACATAACCAGTACCCTGTCACTCATGTTAATAATCTCCGGAAGCTCCGAGGAAACCATAATGATTGACATTCCGCTGGCTGCCAGCTGGTCGATAAGCGCATATATCTCGGATTTTGTCTTTACATCCACGCCTCTGGTAGGCTCATCCAATATAAGCACCGACTGGGTGGAACACAGCCATCTTCCGATTAATACCTTTTGCTGGTTCCCGCCGCTGAGCTTTCCCACTACCTGTTCCGGCCCCGTGACACGAATATGCATATCGTTTATCTTTCCTTCAACGATGCCGTCCTCTGCCTGCCTGTTCCAAATGAAATGCTTTAGAAATCTGGGAACTACGTTAATCGTTGTATTAAACCGCACACCGGACTGTAAAAATAATCCCTGTTCCTTTCTGCTCTCCGGGACCATACCGAATCCATTGGCCATGGCCTCCCTTGGATTCCTAAAATCCACTTCCCTGCCTTTGAACCTGACAGTCCCTCGGACCTTTCTTCTGATTCCAAAAAGGCATTCCACCGTTTCACTCCTGCCTGCCCCTACCAGTCCGGACACTCCCAGGATTTCGCCCTTTCTCAGGTCAAAGCTTACTTTCTTGACCATTTTGCCGTCAGACAGCTCCTTTACCTCCAGGACCACTTCATCCTTTGCATTGTCATTCTTCGTATAATAACTGGCCAGGTCGCGGCCTACCATCATAGCAATGAGCTCGGCCCTCTCCGTCTCCTTCATCCTGACTGTACCCACATGTTCCCCATCCCGAAGCACCGTGGTTCTGTCCGCAATATCATATAGTTCATTGAGCCTGTGGGATATATAAATAATGGATACCTTCTGTTCCTTTAATATGCGGATCATCTCGTAGAGGATATCCACCTCCGCATCTGACAGCGAGGAAGTGGGCTCATCCATTACAATTATTCTTGAACCGAAAGACACTGCCCGTATGATTTCCACCATCTGCTGCTGGGCAATGGTCAAGCGGTCCAGCCTTGTATCAGCCTTTAGCTTTATTCCATAATGGTCCAGGAATCTCTGTGTCTCGGCTTCCTGCCTGGCCAGGTCCACAAACCCCCCAGCCTTTTTCTGTTCCCTGCCCATAAATACATTTTCCGCTATGGTCATGTGTCTGGCCAGCATCAGTTCCTGGTGGATAATACTGATACCATTATCACGGGCATCTGCTACATTATGTATCTGAACTTCCCTGCCGTTTATGAGAATACTGCCGGCGTCTTTGGTATAAATTCCGCCAAGAATCTTCATAAGGGTCGATTTTCCGGCACCGTTCTCTCCCAGAAGAGCATGGACCTCGCCTTCCTCAACCGTCAGATCCACATCCAGCAGCACCTTGTTGCCGGAAAAACTTTTTGCTATGTGTTTCATTTCCAAAACCGCACTCACCATTGGCACCCCGCTCTCTTCATACTATATAATAAAGGGAGGCTGGCCCGAAGCGCTCCTAAGAACACTCCGGGCCCACACTGTACTGTCACGTTCCCGCCAGTCCAGCATCAAAGGCCTCCACCTCACCTACTGCCAGTCTGACTTGTTATACTGGTCGATATTCTCAGGTGTTACCGCAAAGGATGGAATCTTGATTTCGGACTCATAGGATTCGCCATTTAAAATCTTATACGCAACCTCTGCGCTCTTTTGTCCTATACCGATTGGGCTCTGGGCAGCAGTACACTTCCAGATTCCGTCCACTCCGTCCTTTGTCATGGCTGCCTTTGCTTCGGGTCCTGCATTGACACTGTATATTTCAATCTTGTCGCCTGCTGTTGTGATAGCGGAATAGGCCCCCTGTGCGCACTCATCATTAATGCAGAACACGGCGGTCAGGTCACTGTGGGCCTGCAGTAAATCCTGCATTACAGTCAGTCCCTTCTCAGGTTTTGCCCCTGCATCCATCTGCGCCACCACTTCAAATAAACCGTCAGCCGTGACTGTGTCCACAAATCCCTTGGCCCTGTCAGCAGCAGCTGCTGATGCCGGGAAATCCAATACAGCTACTTTTCCGCCTTCAGGATGATTCTTAATCAATTCCTCGCCTGCAATCTGTCCGCAGGAATAGCTGTCGCTCACTACAAAACAGTTCACCTTAGAAAGGTCACTGACAGCTGAGTCAAAGTTTACAATGGGGATACCCGCGTCATTAAGCGCCTTGACCGCTGCCGCTGACGCCGCTGCATCTGATGGATTATAGAATACCAGGTCGCATCCCTGTGAAATAAAATCCTCAATTACACCCAGCTGGTATGCGCTGTCAGCTTTACCTTCCACATGGACGATCTCATCCCCATTGGCTTTGACCACTTCCTCAACACCACTGTAACAAGCATCAAAGAAAGAGCCTGCGCTCATTTCTGTAAACCCAAATTTATATTGTTTCTTCTCTTCTGTACCTGCTGCTTTTTCCGTTTCGTCTGTCCCTGCACCTTCTCCGGTTTTCTCTGCTGTACTTTCTGCTGCCGGTGCTTTGGCAGCCGCGGCCGTTGTATCTTTAGCTGCAGACCCTCCACATGCTGTCAAGCTGGCTGCCATCATAGCTGCAAGAACAACTGCTAATGTTTTTTTCATGATTTTTCCTCCTCCAAAATAATCATTTTTTGAATATATTCATTAATTGGATTAATTAATAAGTTGAGTTTATATTACAACAGATCGGATATTTTGTCAATAAGTTTTTAAAAATACAGCATTCCAATTTTATTATTTGCTATTTTGCACAAAAACAAGGCTGTGGTTTGTGCACTTTCACAGACCACAGCCTCTTTTATGTATCGTCTTCACACGCCTAATTTAGTCGTCTCTTTGATTACTCTCAAAATATGTTAACGGATGATTGAAAATATCATTTATCGCCACAATTGCCGCCCCATGTGCCATAGAATCATTGCTAACTACGCTCATGGTTATATTCATATTGGCATAAATTTCCGGCAGCACCCGTTCCTTTACATTGCTCTTAACCCTTTCCAACATGACGGAAGGAAGGATATGGGACATTTCATCTCCTATTACGATGACTGATGGATTAAAACTGTTGATGATATTCACGATTCCAACAGAAAGTTTATCACAAGCATCCAGAAAAATATCCGTAAC
The DNA here is from genome assembly GCF_020554465.1 of Enterocloster sp. 210928-DFI.2.20. Taxonomy (NCBI): domain Bacteria; kingdom Bacillati; phylum Bacillota; class Clostridia; order Lachnospirales; family Lachnospiraceae; genus Enterocloster; species Enterocloster sp. 210928-DFI.2.20. The sequence goes on along the minus strand of NZ_JAJCHK010000021.1, from coordinate 37,571 downwards.
CACCTGGTCTCCATCTCTCAGGAGCTGGGATACCTGACGGAAATTATATTCTATTTCAGGTCTTAATACGCGGTTCACCTCTTTGGTAAACGCAATGGATGAACAGTAATTTTCCAGACACCCATAATTGCCGCATGCACATCTGGGTCCATTGTAACAGATAGAGGTATGTCCCACCTCCCCGGCAACACCGATGCAGCCCTTCAGCAGCTCACCATTATTGATGATACCGGCACCAACACCCTGCCCAACTGCAATATATACAACAACTCCATTTTTATAATCCTCATCATTATGCCAGTACTGGGCCAGGGCACCTGCATTGGCATCCTGTTCTAAAAAAACCGGTATTTTGAAAATATCCTGCAGTTTCTCCTGTATGGGAATTTCATTCCATCCCAAAACGCCTGTCATCAGCTCAATCCGCCCTCTTTTTTCACTGTAAGGACCGGGTATGGCCATACCTATGGCTATGATTTTCCTGGATTCAGATGATCTGATGAGTTCTCCGGCCTCATGGATTATGGCTTCAAAGGTTACCCTTGGAGGCTGGTTCACATCCAGCTCCACCCGCTTCTTATCCAGAAGCCTGCCTGACAGATTGAAAATACCTACCGTATAATTTTTTCTGGCAAGCCTTATGGCTAAAACTCCAAAGTCATCGTTATTAATGGAAATACCTATGGATCTGCGCCCTTTGTTTCCAACTAAAAATCCCACCTCTTTTACCAGGCCCCAGTCAATAAAATCACTGACAATATTAGTCACCGTGGCCTGTTTTAACTGGGATAGGTTTGCCAGATGGGCTCTTGCACAAATTCCTTCCTTCCTGAGAAGGTTAAGGAGCAGCGTACGGTTCATGTCCTGTATATTCTCCTGATTAAAACCCCTTATACTTCTGTTCATACATTCTCCCTATTCATTAATTGATTTTAATGAATTAATCCAATTAATATATTCATCATACGTTGCCACGAACCGATTGTCAAGACAAAAATAAGGAAGAGGGGGGATTTATTATCCGGCCTCTTCCTGCTGCCTTCACTGCAATTTAAACTCAAACACTCCGTTTCTTCCTCATCCGAATCCCAATCAGCTCCTTCACATCCTCCAGCACTTCCCCATTCCTTACCTCTATCATCATCCATCTCCCCCCATTAAAGGGAGTAGTATCATGATACAGCTGCCGGACATACGCAGTGCAGCCGTTCAGTGCCAGTTCTGCCTCCGGTGCTTCCTTTGCCCCCACTGAAATCATGCAGATAAAATACCCTTCCTCTGGATACAATGTACAGACTGCCCTGGAGCTCTTCTTATACTTCACATTCCAGCCTCCCTGCATGGAGCATCTGCTGTACTCAATCCTGGGGGATATATGAAAGGTGTCCTCCAGCCACGCCAAAAGCGGCTGCCAGCAGGGACTTGCTATATACCTTCCGATTTGCTCCATGTCCGGCTGCCTGTGAGCCGGGTATGCCTCCATCCATGTCATTGTGTACCTTCCTTTCGTTATGCCGGAGAACGAAGGGAGACAGACCCGGCCGTGATGAAACCCCATTATAACCGGCGCGTCTGCCGGCCTGGTGCCGTGTGCCTCCGTATCATATATCTCATATATCTCATATATCTGTCATTTCAAAATTATATCACATATAAAATGACATCTGTATGTCATGTTTTTCCTGCCTCAGGCCCGGTCCTCTACGACATCATCACGGTACGGTATGCATCCGACCTCAGAAGCCCTTTAATAAACTCCTTTGCCTCAGGCCCGGTACGGTAAAAGGGCATCTCTGCAAATATCCGGGACTGGCCGTCAATCTCCTCCATAATGGCCCTGCACTGTTCTGCAATCCTGCTCCGTCCCTGTTCCATGCCGTTGTACTCCAGGCGCTCCGGTGTCAGCCGGCGGCTGGCAATAGCATAATCCACGCGCCTTCTGCAGCTGCATTTTCCTCCTGCCAGACCGCAGTATTCCCCCAAAAATGCCGCCATCTTTTCCCTTATCCGCGATAATCTCTTTCTGTACGCGGCCGGTGATATTCCCAGAATCTCTCCCGCTACTGCGCTGTCCAGCCGGAACATGGTTCCCAGAATAAAGATACATCTGCTTTCCCCGTCCAGACACTGAAGCATTACATTGGTGCAGGACAATTTCAGTTCTTCTTCCAGAATACCGCGGTCCACTCCGCCTGTCATATCCGGCACATCCTCTTCCCTGCCGTTAGCTATGTCTTCCCCGTAATACTCGAAACTCAGAGGATGGTGGCTGAACATATGCTTCCTGTACGCAAGCACATGATTTACAGCAACACGGAACACCCAGGTGCTAAACCGGCTTTCCTTCCTGAAATCAGACAAATGGGTCATTACTTTAATCAGTATCTCCTGGCATGCATCCTCTGCATCAGGAACCGTTCCCAGCATACGAAGGGACAGGTTAAACACCATGTCCTGCACATCTCCCAAGAGTTCCTCCAATGCGTCCCTGTTCCCCGACGCTGCCAGGTCAACCAGCCTTTCCATATCATACTTTTCCTGTTTCTCCATAGCTTTCCGCCTCCTTTTATAAAGTTAGAGGGAGGACACTGCTGGTTTGTGACATATATTTATAAAATTTATGTAATTTATGAAAGAATTTATTCATCCCAGTCCGATGACCGGTATATCACCGGCTTCCCAGCCGCCGGACACCATGCTCCGATATCACCATATCCATCAGCTGGTCGTGGGGCTCCACAGGTATATCCGCACGCATGATCCGTTCCCTGCATATGACCGCCTTCACGGCCCGGGTCCTGACCAGATAGCGGTCATAGTACCCGCCGCCGTACCCCAGACGCCTGCCGTCATGGCTGCATGACATACATGGCACAATGGCCAGATTAATTTCCTCCGGCTGTATGACCGGCGCCTCTGCACCCGGCTCCAATATACCGTACTTTCCTGCCTCCAAATCCCCAAGGCTCCTGATTTCACGAACTTCCATGATCCCTCTGGCCGTACACTTGGGAACACCCACCCGTTTTCCCTTTCTTAATGCATCCTCCAGTATGGGCACTGTGTCAATTTCTCCGCTGGTTCCCACAAAGCAGAACAGAGTCCCCGCCTGCTCATATTCCAGCAGCCCCGCCACATGGCTGAATATCTCAAGGTCCGCCTCCTTTGTATAACCTTCATCCAACGCTGCTGCAGCCGCTTTTATCTCCTGGCGCAATGCCTTTTTCCGTTCTTCCAAATCCATAGATGTTTCCCCTCCCTGTTGGTATTTTCCTAATTATACACTTCCCCATATAGGAAAACAACCACCTGAAAGACCGGATGGAAAACAGGCAGGGAGGTTTCGCTTAAGGACATGCTGGATGCCAGGGAGCACCGGCAGGAGGTCCAGAGAATGCTTCTGTCTGAACATCACCTGCCTGTCATCTCCTTTACCCTGAATATTGTAGGACCCGTCAAGGTATTCCCTCTGGCTCTGCGGACCTTTCACGAAGGCATCCGCCTCATTGAAACCCAGTGCCATGCATGGAAAATCCCCATCATTGCCACCTATTCCACCACATCCCATGCGGGACATGAGTATTTCTGGGCAGTAGACGGGGATGCCCGGTTTATAAAAGAAAATCTCTGCCTGCTAGAAGACTCTGTTGCCCTTGGCAGACTGTTTGACATTGACGTGATTCAGACAGACGGAATGAAAATATCCCGGACAGACCTGGGATTTTCCACCCGGAAATGCCTTATCTGCAACCAGGAGGCATTTGTGTGCAGCCGTGCCAGGACCCATTCCGTAAAGGAGCTGCTGGAGCAGGAATGCCAGATCATGACTAATTATTTTGCGAAACAGCATGCCAGGAAACTTTCCTCCTTGTCCATGCAGGCGCTTTTATACGAGGTCAGTGTTACTCCATGAACGGCGCCCTGGGCTACATGTATGCCAACCACATTCCATACTCTCCGGACGCCCTCCTTAAGATAAACAGGAAGCTGGTGGCAGACGTGCTTGAGGATTTTAATGATGTGACGGTTGAAAATGCCCGCACAAACGGAGAAAGACTTTATGCCCTCTATGGCATGAAAGGAGCCAGAGGCGAGGCCCTGTCAGGTTATCACACAGTCTTAAAGAAAGCTCTTCCTGTACTGAAACATCAGCTGGACAGGGGCCTCTCCCTCAATGACGCTGGCGCTGTGACCCTGTTATATATCATTGCCCACTCAGAGGATACCAATATTGTAAACCGATCCTCCTATCATTCCATGAAGAAAATCCAGGCCCTTCTTCGTGAAACGCTAAATGACCCGGAATTCATAAACAAGGACCCGATTCCTTATATTGAATCATTGGACAGGGAATTTATTAAAAACAATATAAGCCCCGGGGGCAGCGCCGACCTGCTGGCCCTTACCTTCTTTCTTTATCTGTTTGAAAACTCAGGGCTTTCTTCTATTTTATAGACCACATACCCTGCATCCTTAACAGCCTGTTTAAGCTCATTGTTTCCGTACTCCTGTTTCATCCGCACCAGGGCCTCGCCTTTTTCCAGGTCCACCTGGGCCCACACTCCTTCCAGGCTGTTGAGTGCATTTTCCACATGGCTGGCACAATTACCGCAGGACATACCGTCCACCTTGAGAAGCCGTGAATAGGGGTAATGGGACTTATCCTTATCCCTGACTTTCATTTTTTTCACCGATGGCTGGGAGGAGGCCCCGCAGCACCCGGAGGTTAATTTTTTGGCGTAGCTCTTGATTCCAATGATTGCAATGACAATCAGGACCGCGCATATAATGGCTGTTGACATGATATCACCTTCCTTCTGCTTGGCTAATGAGTCGTTTATGTGATAAGATTAGCATTGACTAACCAAAATGTCAATTCCTTCCTTATATAATATTTTCTATAATACTTATCTTTCCGCTTTTTCTATCCCAAATCTTCCCATACCAAAACAAATGTGTCCCGGAAGCCAGCCTTCTATAATAAAAGGCAGCATCCAGGACACCTATGCTTACGCTGCGGGCGCCGGGCCCGCTTATATTTTATCTGATTATCTTACCACACAGCTATTTCTCTTTCATCAAAGCCTTCACAAGGGCAGCCCCTGCAAACAGCATAATGAATATAAAGGGGAATGCCGCTGCAAGCGAAATAGTCTGAAGGGGTTTCAATCCTCCCGCAACCAGAAGTCCCACAGCCAGAAGAGACTGTACAACGCCCCACAGCACTTTTCTTCCGTTCTTCGGATTCAGATCTCCCTTGGATGAGAACATGGCAAGTACAAAGGTACCGGAGTTTGCCGAAGTAATGAAGAATGTACATAACAATATAAGGGATACCACGCACAGAATCATTCCCAGAGGATACTGTCCCATAACAATGAACAGTCCTGTCTCAGGCTTGCTTGCAATATCCGCCAGCTGGGCAACGGAAAGTGTACCGTCCATACCCAAATGCAGTCCCAGGCTTCCCATAATGGCAAACCAGAGGATGGACCCCAGGGCCGGTGCCAGCACCACGCCTGCGATGAATTCCCGAATTGTCCTGCCCTTGGAGATACGTGCAATAAAGGATCCCACAAATGGAGCCCATGCAATCCACCATGCCCAGTAGAACACTCTCCAGGCTCCCACCCAGGTATTGTCTCCATAATTGTTGATCATGAGGCTGTCCCCGAAGAAGTTCTGCAGATACTGCCCCAGTCCGTTTGTCAGGTTGTTAAGAATCTCAAGTTTCGGCCCTACCAGGAATGTAACAGTGATCAGGCCAATGGCAATATATAAGTTAGCGTCGGAAATGATCTTAATGCCGCGGCTGATGCCGTCAACAGCAGACCAGATGTAAATAACGCTTATTACCGCAATGATAATAATTTGAATCACCAGGGTCGTGGGAATGCCGAACAGGTAGTTAAGACCTGCATTGATCTGCATAACGCCCAGTCCAAGGGAAGTAACAACGCCCGCTACTGTGGCGAACACTGCCAGTACGTCGATGGTCTTTCCCACCCATCCGTTGATTCCCTTTTCACCGATCAGGGGTTCAAATATGGAACTGATAAGACCCGGTTTTCCCTTGCGGAACTGGAAATAGGCAAGGCCCAATCCAATGATGCAATAGTTTGCCCACGGATGAAGTCCCCAGTGCATATAGCTGGACCGTATGGCAAAATTTGCGGCGGCTTCCGTGCCAGCCTCAATTCCGGGAATCGGATTTGAAAAATGCGCCAGAGGCTCAGATATTCCCCAGAATACCAGACCCACACCCATGCCAGCCCCAAACAGCATGGCAAACCAGGATACAGTGGAATATTCCGGCTTGGAGTCATCCGGTCCCAGCTTAATCTTTCCCCATTTACTGAACGCAATTGCAACGGAAAAAATAACAAATGCGGTCATGGCCATAAGATACAGCCAGCCGAAATTATTGGTCAGAAATGAATATGCAGCATTTGAAACAACTGTAAAGTTGGCATTAAAGGCAACCGCCCATATTGCCATGATAATGGTTATTGCTAGTGAAACTACGAATACCTGATTTTTGTCTTTCATATAGGCCCTCTCCTTCTCCTAAAAGCATGCGGACAGCCGGCAAAATGATTCTGGACAGCCAAACAAAAGCTCTCTTGAAAACATAAGCTCCCAAGCAAACACAAATGCCGCCTGACAGGCCCCCCTGCCAGGCGGCACACAAAGCCACTCATCACTCATGGCATACAGAACCGTATTTCGTACCGCCCTGTATCCTAGATTTCTACTTTGAAAATCGTCTGCTTTTTAATATCTGTAGCCAGTGCATCCAGCGCTGCCTCCACTCTGGAGCGGCGCAGCAAATGCTGCTCCTCCTTGGAGGTGGAAGGATTGCCAAGAGGATAAGGTATGGATATAGTTGGTACCATACGGTTTACGCCAACCGTCTGGGCAACCGGAAGAAGGTTGCACATAAGTACAACAGGGAAACCTGCGCGCTCAAATTCTTTTACCATCGTTGACCCGCAACGAGTACAGGTCCCTCAGGTGGAGACCATGATGACGGCGTCCACATGGTCCTCCTTTAGAAGCGGTATGATTTCTTTGGCCATTCTTCTGGCCTCTCCCTGTGTGGTTCCGGTTCCTACGGTTGAATAGAAATAATCGTGGAGAGAACCATATTTGCCCTCATTCAGGAATTCCTTCATAACATCCACAGGCATAATGACGTTGGGGTCTGCGTTGGCAGCCGCCGGGTCAAAACCAGCGTGGATTGTCTTAAACTCGCCGCCTGCTAAGCGGTCCATCTTGGAAATATCATATCTGCCCCAGCGTGTTGCAGATGCGGACTGAATCCTGTCCGGATTGTCCACAGGAACAATACCGCCGGTGTTGGCCAATGCGATCCTGGCATGTTTTAAGTCCTTAAGAGCCGGTGCAATGGGTACCAGGTCCTTCTTGGGAATAATCAGCTCAGACTGATAGGGCTGTCCTGTAGCCTTGGCAATGAGCATATCCACTGCGCGGTCTGCTGCTGCCACGCCGTCCTCGCGCCATACCTGGTGGCGGATTCCTCTTGCATAGTAGCCCTCTGCATCCGGTCCCTCCGGTGTCTGGCCCTTTAACAGCTTATCAGCCAGCTTTACCATGGCGCCTGCATCCTTCTTCATGCTGGCTGCGGAATGGCTGCCTGTCATGACGTACATATCCTTCTTAAACATCTCAACACCGGGGTTCTCCGCATGCATGGATGTGATGACCGGTACGCCGAACCTGGCGGAAACCGCTTTTCCAATCTCACCGCAGGCAACTCCGTAGCGGCCTGCCTGGAAGGCTGGTCCGGCCAGGAAAAGATCAAACTCCCTGCCCTCTAATGCGGTCAGAATCCTCTCAATGGCTTCATCCCTGTGTGTACTCATAAAGTTGTCACCGCAGATAATGGTGGTGGTAACCTGGGCGTCAATCTCTGCCAGCATCTGGTTGATGGCTGCTGTGGGTCCCATGACGCCGTCTCTGATTTCCGGTTCATAATCAGCCTTGTCTTCGCCGCCAATGCCTGCAAAGAACTGATTGATATAACAGATAACGTTCTTCATAACGAAACTCCTTTCACTGATTTTCCTAAAATTCCCTGACAGTCTTGGTGGACCAGCCGATAATCTGGTCTCCGCAGAACATGGCGTTGTTTTCCATGATGATGGATCCATCCGGCCTGACAGACGGCCCTAAAATCTCATCCCCGGCCCAGCCTCCTGACAGACCGTCCCTGGCAAGGGCTTCCAGCTCGCCGATTACCTCCGGCATAGGAGGAAGTTCAATCAATTCAGAAACATTACCGGTAGAAACAATGGCGTCTTCCTTCTCATCCATGGAAACCAGGGGATCGGACTTGCCGTCACGGCCTGTACACTCATTTGTAAGGCCTACCGTCTTAACGCCTGCGTCCTCCAAAGCCACGATGCAGCCTGTAAAGTCAGCGTCCGGATTGCCGTAGCCTTCCTCAGTCACAAGGGCAGCGTCTGCTCCAAGGGACTTCGCAATCTGAGCCACAAACAGAGCGGAACGCTCCTTCTGCTCCAGGGCAACGTTCAGGTTTGACATAATCACTCCCAGGAAGTTAAGTGTCTTGCCGTGCTCCTTGTACAGCCTCTTGATGACTGGACAATTCTGGAAATCATAGGTTGCCCACTTGGAAGAGCATGGCATAAAGCTTCCGGAAATCATAGCTCCGTCCAACACCTCGTTGGGGTTCATGAAGGTGGGAAGCATATGGTTGCAGTCCCATCCATAGCAGAGATCGTTGTAACCCATCTCCTCCATCTGGGACTGAGGCTGCATCACGTACACGACGGATGGAAGCTTCTCCGTCTCAGGCGCTCTCCTGATAACCGGCTCCAGCTCGTAGCTTTCAACCTCTTCCGGCTCCATATCCTTTACACAGGAACCAATGTACTCGGCAAGTTTGTGAACTGCCTCCCTGATGGCCCTGTTTTTCTTCTGCTGTTCCCGCTTCTCAAAATCCTCGTCTGTATCTGCAACCAGCACAAGATTCTTAAGCTGGGAGAAATATGTATATTTAGCGCCTTCCCCTCCCATATCAATGAGTCCGTCCTGGAAACCTCCCCAGTGTCTTCCAACAGCCAAAAGGCTCATATCCTTCAGGCAGTGGGTCCTTCCGTCTCCGGCCTGTGACAGTGGTCCTGTGTAACCTGGGAACAGTGCGTCCCCATTTACCTTTACTCTGCACTCTACCGCCTCTTTAACAGGTACCAGTCTCACCATGTCACCAGGCTTTACTATTCTTAAATCTGCCTCCGTGATGTGCGGGTCTCTCTTGACAAAGGCAAGGCAATCCTCTTTGTCTACCGTAAGGATACCGTTCTCATACTTGGTTTTGTCACCAAAAACGATGTCCTTTACATAAAAATTACCGAGTTCCAGCTTCATAAATGAACTACTCCTTTCTTATAGAAATTTTCTATAGTTCTGGCTCTTAACAGTTAATATTTTAACATTAACTGCCTGGTTTGCAAGGCTTTTTGTGCATTTTGACGATTTTCAGAACATTGTTGGATAATACCATGGTAACTTTATGCATCATGTAAGGGACTCGATATTTTCAATCCATTCCCTCTGTATCTCAAAACATACCCCCAATTCGTCTGCCGGTGAATTGGGTTCCAGTTCAAATACCCGGTCCCAGCTGGAAATAATTCTCTTTTTCAGCATGGGATAATAATTGCCCAGAGACTCTGTGACAAGAGCCATTTCATTTTCAATCCCGTATCGTTTCAGCTCCTCGTTAAACGCGCGCTCATCCTCCAGGTTTAACGGCACATACATATAATTGACCCTGAACCCCCAGGCATACTCAGAAATGACATGAACCTTTTCCCGGGGTATCCTGAGGGTGAAGCAAACCGTATCCTCTGTGTTCCTCAGCCTGTATTCATCATGCATGGACAGCCATATGGGAAGAGAACACCCCTTCGGAATATCAATTCTCTCCCTGCACCGTTCAGCAAACCACCGGTAAAGTTTCAGGTAATACTCTGAAATAGAGTCATTTTTCATCCTGATATACTCCTCTTTAACCCGGTATTCCCCCGTTTTTTCCAGCTCCTCCAGCACCTTTTTGGACTGCCTGGTGTAAACCCTATAATATCCGTTTGCTGTCTCTTTGCTCATATCAATTCCTCCTGTCTTCATCACATATATTCTGGTTTCATAAAAAATGAGCCGCGGAAATCTCTTCTGACAGCCGCGGCAGTTCATATTGTTTCTGATGTTTTTCTATCTGGCATTTGCCAGATAATCATGACTCAGTGTATCGCTGGCATATATACCTACGATGACTTCCACATCACGCTTAAACTCCTGGACCTTACCCTCGATTTCATCCGGTTCCAGACCATAATCCAGAATCTCCTTCAGGTACCCCTTATACAAAAGGCAGACCATCCGGTTCATATTCATGGCATTCCCCATGGTAATAACGCCTGCCTGGGCACAGCGCTCAGCCATGACCATATCACGCTCAAACAGGTCTGTGGACTGGAGCATGACCTGAAGATATGGGCTGACTATATTGATTCGTTCCGGAAACATATCATAGTATTCACGGATGGCTGTGGTCAGGTTCCGGCTGGCCGCGCTGAAAAATATGATATCAAAGGCCTGGGGATAGCGGAAGGCAATACGGCAGTAGCATTCCCATATGCCAATGTGCATGTCCCAGATATCACGCCACTCCTTCTCATGGACATTCAGCTCCTCCAGGTACTCATCCAGATACCCCAGGTTGGCATAATAAAGCAGTTCCTCCACATTCTCAAAATACCGGTACATGCTGGTGGTGCTGCACTGGAATTCCTTGGCCATCCTGCGTATGGAAATGGCCTCAGTCCCCTCGTCCCTGATGATTTCCAAGGCCCTCTCTATGTAAACCTTTCGGTTTAAATCCTTAAAATACTTTCTCCTCACCCGTTCATTTTCCACTGAAACCATCCCTTTCTTCTAAAGCTGAATGGGAATTAATTCCCACCACATCCTCTTGTCTGAGCTGCCATACGGCGGCTCCCAGGTTAGTCTGTTCCGTATTGTCTATGTCAAATATGCGCTCCCAACTCTTCTTGATTTCTGACTTCAAGTATGGGTAGAAGGCGGACTGAAACACTTCCCAGTAAGTGGTCACACCCATCTGGTTCATTTTCTGTTCAAAGCGGGCCTCGTCCTCCTGCTCCTTCCCCACATAGGAAAGATTCAGAACCCTTTGCCACCTTTCACGGTCAAACAGCACCACCCGTTCCCTGGGAACAGACAGTTCCAGCAGATAACTGTCCGGAGACAAAAACACCCAGCCTGGGTCGAAAAAAAGCCAGACAGGAGATTCAGCTCCTTCGGGCGGTTTGACCATGAGCCTGGCCCTCTGTTTAAAAAAGCCATACGCCTCCTTAAACACCCAGGCGCTCTCCTCATACTTCTTGTCAATAAATTCCATCTTTACCTGGGAAAATCCATTCTCCCTGATACAATCAAGGACTGCATCTGTCTGAGCTGTCCACAAATGCAGCATGGAACCCGGGCTGAATCCATCCTCCTTATTATTCCTCAGCATATCAACCTCCATAGGCATATTCCTGACTTTAAACTATATTTTCAGTGTACATTGTTTTATAATATTTGTCAAAAAGAAAACGAAATCCCTTCCCGGCATTGTCCAATGTTCTACCATATGTCCCTATTTCATACAGTATAACAGGAGGTGCATATGAATATTTCACTAACAATAGCCGGGATACTGTGCGTATCCATACTGGGGACCCTTCTCCATTTCACCTACCGCTGGTCCGGCCGCAATCCCCTCATCGGCCTTATCGCTCCTGTCAATGAATCTGTGTGGGAACACATGAAATTGCTGTTTTTCCCCATGCTCCTGTTTGGACTGTGGAACCTAAAGGGAGTGACCGATGCCTGCCGCATATCTGCTTTTCACGCAGGACTGCTCATGGGGACGCTCCTGATACCGGTACTGTTTTACGCCTATACAACCGTGCTGGGACGTAACTTCCTGGTATTGGATATCGCCCTGTTTTACATTTGTGTAATTGCTGCCTTTCTCATATACCGCGGATTGTTAGGGAGCTGTCGATTGGAAAAATACAGCCATGTGACATCCATGGCCGTGTTTCTTTTATTGATTTGTTTTCTGCTGTTTACTTATTTTCCGCCGGGATTTTCTATTTTTAAGGATCCGGAGAGGTGACAGAGCAGGACAGATCCATGATGGATTGCTGAAGGTGCGGCGATGGTATGACAGCTTTTCCGGAATTATAATGCGATTAAATACTGACCGGAATGGTGCTTTGAAACAGCCCGGTATTGCCCGTAACAGGACATCAAAATAGTTCGTTATCGTCCAATTTGAAATGTATAAACAGTCTGTTTTCCACAGAACATATATGCTGATTTGCGTAAGCTAATGCCCGCCATATATACTGCATAATCTTATCATACAGTACATCTGACGGGCATTTCCAATTCGTCTTTTATGCAGATCATAATGACGTTATACACGGGAAATACAGGTCTTATACAGGTGTTATATTCTCATAATTTGAACCATTCATATCCGTCAAACCAGCCGATTTATTTTACCGGACCGGCTCATATTCCATGGCAGAATCCTGTCCGGCAGACTCCACTTTGAATATGACAGGCCGCAGTCCGTCATTGCAGCTGCATATGGCGACTCCCGGCTTTCTAATCCAGTTTCCATAATAAAACAGTTCATTTCCCGTACCATGGACCAGGGAAAATACATACGGATGAATGGCTATCCATGCCCCATCACAAAACCCTTCAGGCTTAGCATAATCCACATAAAATATCTGCCCCTCCTTCATCAGGGGACAGGCAGTAAGGCCCTCTGCTCCGTATTCCCGGGCCAGCTCTTTGTCCAGGGTGGTTTTTAAAACAGTTATCTTTACTTTACTCATGTTCTCAACCTCCTTTTGTCACTGCGGTTTCCCGCTGATATAATATCAAGGCAGCTTAAGACATCTAATGTCGCTTTAAGCCGCCTAAACTGACAGTATCAATAAAATGGGAACGGGTTATCTTTACTTTCCGCAACTGCTCCGACATACCCTCCCCATCTTTTTTCTCCCGTGCACATTATTATATTTACACTCAATCATTTGGTTCCCTGATTCTGATTAACTCTATTTTGCCTCCGCAAGTCAACCGCTCCGCCATAGACTTCACGCCCAAAATTTCCGTATTGGTATGACTTCCCACAAAGAGATTCATCCCGCAGAATCCAGCATATTGCTGTGAATACAGGGCATATTCCCCTGTAACATATGTATCACATCCCAGCTCCACTGCCGTCCTCATATCACTGGTCATATTGCCTCCGCCCGCAGCCACAGCTATCCGGCAGACCGGCCTGTCGTTATTCCGATGACAGCGCACATTTTCCTGCAATATATGAGAAAGGCTCGCCGCAAAAGACTCAAAATCCGTGGGAATAATTTCACCGGCAACACCTCCATAATACTGCTCCCTGTATGGCATGACCTTTTTACAGCCCTTCATCCCCAATGCCTGGGCCAGCGATGCGCTTGTACCAAAATCCGCATCGTCTAACGGTGCATGAAAAAAGGCATGTGTCATACCGGCTTCCCGAAGCATTTTATTACAATGTTCTTTCAATCCATATATAAATTCCCAGGAGTCATGGTGAGTAAGAAGAAAATCCACCCCTTTTTCTCCGGCTCGTTCTATGATCTCCCCGGTAAGATTTGTGGCATATCCAATGCACTTAATATCCCTTTCCGTTTCATTAAAAAATCCCCATTCTTCCGGAAATAAATGCAGTTTGTCAGAGTCAAACATACTCAGAAGCTGCTCTTTCAGGTATTTATATTCCATTGTTTTTTCTGTTTCTCCTTATAGTTATATTTTATTATTCTTCGCTTTATTGGGATTTATTTCTTTATTTTGTTCCGGTTTATTTCTATAGTTTGCTTCGATTTATCCTTCTTATTTACTCCGATTTATCTCCCTGACTTTATATATTTTAACATTAATTCCCCATTTCCCGTACGTCCGCACAGACTATTAATTCGCATCATGACCTGAACTTTATCACGCTCAATACTGGTCTCTCTATACTGTTCACTGTCCCTGTTTACAACCACTTCTTCTATTCTTCTGTCCCTGGAAAACTGAACCTTATAAATACAAATTCCAGTCCAGCTCCGGTGAATATACAGGATATTATTTTCAAAATATTCAAACCACTTATCCTCCATTTCACATGGAATATGACCATTTTGAAGTGCGGAAAATTCACCTTCTGTCAGACTGATATCAATTGAAAATGACGCTGTTTTCTCCGGCATATCCAGTGTTTTCCAGTCTGTTTTTATGGCTTTATTCATAGTAATTATACCTGCCTTTCAGTGCTTTTGATAACTCTTGAATTACCAGGATTAAATGGAACATTACACGCATTTTCATCCCTTTACATTATGATTGAAACGGCAGTTTTTCGCCAAATAAGAATAGTTGATGATAACCGCTTTTTCTATTATTCTTCCCAGGTATATCCTCCACCCCACACCGGCAGAGGCATTGGAAGTACCTTCTTTCATATAGTAATAAAACATCCGCCCATTGCCAAATTCCGGGGTACAAACCGCCTCTTGCTCAAGTGCCTCCAGGTCCTCAGTGAAGAACCCGACTAGCGTTTTCTGCTGCATTTCGGACAGCGCCTTCCTGTGCTGGTAAAATGGGCCGGTGCCACAGAATATTCCAGTCCGCATGCATTATGGCGCATCTTTACATGAGCAAAAGCATTCTGATATTCTGATAAGACAGTGTATTCTTCCCCCACCAGAGCTTCCACCTGCTGCTGAAATTGCTCCGGCGTCTTCTTTTTACACGGGCTGATACAAATATGATTTCTTCCATGCATAACTGCACTGGGCGTCACCTCCCAGATCTCCCCACAATGATGGCAGCGGAATTTATGGGGTACTCCAAGCCTCGTGCATACATCGCTTTCCAATGTATATCCTCTTGCTTCTATTTCAGGGAGTTTCTGATAAAAACTCTGAATCTCGCGATTTCTCCTGGTTTCTGCTGAATGGATAATACGATTCCGTTTTCCGCAAACCGGACAGCCACGTTTCATAAAATCCGTATAAGTAATCTGGAATGTTTCATTACAAACCGTATGATACATTGTCATGGAAGTTTTACAATTTTTATAAATGCTCAGAACCTGTATTTCCTCTCCGTATTTCTCTGCAATTCTGCCCTGAATACGTGCAAGCTGTTTACAGTAAGGACAAGCGTGATGCTCCATAAACCATGTAGCAGAGCATTCAAATTCCTGCCCGCACTGATTGCAGAGGAACCGGATAGGTTTTCGGGTATTTACGTAAGAACCCAACATCTGAATCTGTGGATACTCCTGTTCACAGCAGATACCGGACCTGCTATTTGATTTTAGTTCCTCATTCGGTCTGTACTGCATTTTTTCCAAATATTTCTTCTGGTCCTGCAGCCGCATTTTCTGTTTCAAATATCGAATTCTTTTTTCCTGTTTATGCTGACGATTTTGTTCGGCCTGTTCCACTCTTGGACATCTTCCATCAAACAGACCGTCCGCCTCAGCCTTTTTCAATTTTTGGCAGACTGTAGAAGGGTGTACCTGAAGCTTTTCACCAATCTGTTTCTGAGTGTATCCTTGTTTGGATAGTTCTATCATCTGCAATACCATTGAGGTATTTGCGTCCTGTCTGACCTTCCCCCAATCCACACCATCTAACGGATAACATGCTAATTTACTTATAATCTCTTTTCGTATCCAATCCGGTTCCGATTTTCTGCAATCCAAATATATATACTGTAAATGCAGAACTTCTTTTGCAAACCGTTCCTTCTCCCGATCACGTTCCTGAATCATCTCCAACGACCACCCTCCAATCCGTTTGAAAACATCTGGAGCAAAATGCTGAAGGCCATGTACTTCCAAAAGAATTCCTTGCGGTTCATCGTAAAAATCGTATTTATAATGACTTCTCTTTCCTTCTTTTTCAAACGGTACCATGTATTGTCTATGAAAGGAGATATTCAGCTGTGCCAGAAACGCATTGACATACCGTTCCGGATAACTCATACCATCTCTGCAATAAGGGCAAGGGACATATTTTCTCTGATAAACAGTATGAATACTCTTGTCCCGCACCAATGAGCCGCATTCCTGACAATAAAAGTCTGCCAGTGTATGCGAATAACGGCTTCTCTCCCTTGGAATCTGCGGTTCTGCAAACCATAATGCGAAATCCGGATCCGTCTCAGCAATCGGAGGATGATAACAATGTTTGCATGTGCGCAGACGCCCCTGCTGCAAATAGCTTTCTCCAACCTCATATTGGTGGCCCCTTCCGCATTGCAATGTATAGTATTTCCGGAAATGATCAGGTTTTTTCTCCACCTTTTGTCTTGCAATTACAGCCATGCTGCCATGTTTTGTTGAAAATACATGACCAATCTCATAAGCATACTGTCCGCGTTTTTCATTCATGGGTTTTGAATCCTTTCACCTGTTCTTTCCCTGCTGCTTCAGTGTGCTTTTTTCGTTAATGCTGCGGCCGCTTCGCAGGAAGCGTGAAGATTCTTTCCAGCGAGTGCCGGTAAATACGGCGTAGAGGTTGACCACAATCCAATGCAAGATTCTGTTCCCGGCCCGGTCGAAGTGATCCAGCTTTCTCAAAAATTCTTGATTGTTATCGTCTTTTCCCATCAGGGGATTTCTTTTATGAAAACTTCATATCCTCCGCCTGAATCGTAATGCGCTCTCGGGCCTCTTCCTCCGCATTCCAAAAGGACATTGGATGAAAACCGCACAATCCCGCGATGAAACTGGCCGGGAACATCTGGATGGCGTTGTTGTATTTGAGCACGGTGTCGTTATAGAACTGTCTGGACAGGGCGATTTTATTCTCCGTATCAGATAATTCGCTCTGAAGCTGCATAAAATTTGCGTTTGCCTTCAGCTCCGGGTATGCTTCACTCACCGCAAAAAGCCGCCGAAGCGCCGCCTGGAGCTTCCCGTTCGCGGCAGCCGCCTGATCGAAGTCCGCGGCAGCCATCGCGCTCTGGCGGGCCTTTACCACGGCCTCCAGAGTGCTCCGTTCAAAGTTGGCATATCCTTTGGCCGTTTCCAACAGATTGGGAATCAGGTCATAGCGCCGCTTAAGCTGTACGTCAATCTGCGCCAACTGGTTTTTGACCCGGTTTTGGAGTACAACAAACCCGTTTCTGGTCTTGATGATTACAAGGAAGATAACCGCGACAATCAGAACGGCGCCTCCAATAACAATGTATTTTCCTATGTCTCCCATTTTATGTTCCTCTCATTTCTTAGAAAAGTATAAAATCCCGATATTTCAAATTCCTTAAACGAAAAATATCCTCGATAATGCGTTCGTTTTCCTCCAGCACCACCGCATAAATCAAGAAATCGTCCCAAAGGACAAGCTGTTCTTTCTCCGATTCAGCCAAGTTAGAAAAGTCACGGATAAAATTTTTAAGCCCCCAAATCTGCGCCGTTAAAATCTCGCCCGCCTGCGTCCTCTTAAGCCGTGTTCCTGTGCCGTAAATGGACAACGCCGTGCGCAGAACAGCCGCAATCGGAAGCAGAAACATTGCCAGAAAGGACAGAACAAAAAAAGCGGTCAGAGGGATCGCAATCACCATATCCGGCGATGACAAAAGGTATTCCATTTGTCTCATACCGAAAGACTGTGGAGCCGCCGCAAGAAAGCCATCTAGCTTTTCCATCCAGTCGCTGTTGTTAATCGCAACGGCGGTGATACCCATTCCAAGGAAAATGAGGATAGGGAGCAGACATCCGCCGAGGCATCCTGTTAGACAGGATCGGGATGCGGAATGTACATTTTGCCGCATGCCTCTGTATTTCAAATTGCCTGACTCAACGGCCTCCGTGACGGCCTGCCTCCTCCACGCGCCAAGGTTTGCAGGCTGTGCCTGTCCCCCGGCAATCAGCGCCAGAAGCGTCCGGTCGCTGGGGAGCAGTCCGGGAAGCTCTTGATTTTGCACATGAACCGTCCCAGCCTTCATGGAAACCGCGCCCATTTTGGTATATTTTAAGAGTAATGCCGCCATGTCTTTTTTTGCTTCAATCTGCAAATCCATCAAGAGGCTGATAGTTGCGGGCGGAACGCCGGTCAGTTTTTCCCGGTAATAGTCGAAATCCTCATCGGCCTGAAAGGTGGCATTTTGAATCGCGGCTTTTTTCATGGTATGGCTGACGGCCCGCCATATAAGTACAATCGGCAGAGAAGCCAAGACAGCGGCCAGAGCCAGGAGAAGCAGCGCCGCAATCGTTACCACAAAATTCCGCTCCCTCAGAACGATTCCCCAAAGCAGCCGTCCTTCTTTTCCAATGGATAGAAAAAGAAACAGGACCAGCGGCACAAGTAGAGCCAGCCTGTCCAGCTTCTGCCAACGTTTCATTTGTTTTGTCGCTATTGTTTTTTTCATGGTTTACTCCCCGGTATAGGAAATGATGTTGTTCTCTGTTGCTTGTAAATCCCAAAGGAAGCGGGGAACGCCGATTTCTACAAAGCGGAAGTATCCACATAGTAGTAAATCGTGTATTTGTTCAGCTTACGCGCGCCGCTTTGTCTGCCCGTTCTGCGGGTCGAAATACTCCACGTCAATCCAGTAGTTCGGCACGCGGCGGTAACAGTTCTGGAACGTTTGAGGCTGGCGCCCACACTCCATGTTCGTCCACATGGTATCCGTCCGGAGTAAAGGTATTCGGGTGCATTCTTCCTCTCGTTCCATTCGGTTTTTCATGGAAATAATAGTATTTTCCATCAATCACAACCCAGCCGAGTCTCCATCTGCCGTCCTCCATTGCTTTCCAGATTACTTCTTCCACATAGCTGGGGACTTTGACGTTATTTATGATTTCCGTCTCACCTGTATGATTTTTCGGCAGGCTTTCTTTCAGTCCTCCGACCGCGGCAGCCGGACCTCCTGTGCTTCCACCAGATCCACCCATACTGCCAGAACCATCTGTATTCGTCCAATGAGCATAAATGGTACTGTCCTTTGTGAGTACCGTATCCACAGTTACCTTTGTGCCTCCTGCTTTCGCTTTAAACCAGCCGTCAAACTGATAATTTCCACTACGAATCGGGATTGGCAGACTGCCGTTATCATTATAAATGATGCGGCTGCCCTCGCCGTCTCCTCCGGTGACAGTTCCGCCGGATATGGACATATCACAAAGTCAAGTTTGATATTCGAGTATGCCTCCCCAGTCACAAACACCTTATTGTCCTCCGCTCTGGCTTCGATACCACCGTCAGCGCGATGGAACATAGTCTTCTGCATCGTTTCTTATCCCTTTGCATGTTGTTTCTCCCCTTTGTGTATTTATGAGTCAGCCAATCCTCCAGCTGACTATTCCTATCATACCTTATTAAATAAATACACAGAACAACTCCTGCAAAATCATACTATGGAACGCAAAAAAAGCTCATTCATTTCCGTCTTCACATATCCGGTATCAAGACAGTCGCTTTCACATAATCCCCCTCCGCCTTTACTACAAAGGTCCCATCATACCGCCCGGCAATATCCTGAATAGCCGCCAGCCCATAACCATGGTTTTCTTCATCCAGCTTTGAAGTCATCAATCTGCTGTCTTCCAGGTGCAGCTGCCCGGCATAAGAGTTTTTCACGGTTATCACAAGCTGCCGTTTTTCCCGGACAATCCGGACCAGGACCATTCCTTCAGACTCGCATTTTTCAGCCGCTTCTATGGCATTATCCAGCAGGTTTCCCAGCAATATAATAATCTCATCTTCTTTTAATATCATATCCCGGAGATCCCCGCACATGAGGTTTACGTTTACACCTCTGTTTAATGCTTCCTGCCTTTTCATATTCAAAATTGCATCAACAACCGGATGATTGGTGTAAATGCGTTCCAGCGCTTTCCCAATCTCTCCAGTCAGGCCCTGGGTGTATTGAAGCGTCTGGGATACCAGCCCCTGCTCCAGCATATCGCTGATTGTCAAAAGCTGGTTCTTATACTCATGAAGGCGTTTTCCCTGTTTTGTATACAGCTCCTGTTTATTTTGGTAAATTAGAAGTTCCATCTTTGTTTGACGGGCCGCGTCCTTCAAACTGTTTTTCTCCAGTTCCACTCTTGCCGCCAACAGCATATTAAAAACCAGAAAAATATTGAGTCCTATCATGCCAGCCATAAGAACCGTCACCTCCACAGGCACAGTCTGCGTCCGCATCAGAAACTGTGATGCAAAGATTCCTGCCCCCGCAATGATTACGAATGACGGAAACAATGCCCGTATTCCCTCTGAACGTATGGCTGCATTCCCGCCTTTTTTCCAAAACCATCGGATCAAAAAGCCGCTCCCAAGCTCCGTACTTTTTACCATCAGGCACATGAGGTAAAACATTGGCATATTTTCCGAAGTTCCAAAAATATAGTAATATCCGGACACACCAATAAAATCAATACAGATAATCACCGAATAATTAATTACATATACGGAGAGCGCCTCCCCTAATGTAGTTTGATAAAAATATAAAAGATAGGCATAAACAAGCAAAAAGTCAAAAAACAGCTTAAGTGCCACAATATCCTCAAACAGCGTCACACTGACTGACATAACCATGGTCAAAAAGAGCAGACCAAAAACACGTTTTGATCTGCTTCCCGATTTCTTTTTTATCAAAAAGGCATCGGCCAGAATATCCAGGAAAAGCATTTCCATAAACACCCACAGATGCGTCAAAATATAGGCAATCATAGGCTGTCTCCTTTGTAAATGGCATACTCCCGTTTTACATACGGATACCTGTTTCTAGGGACGTGCAGAATAATATCCGGCTCCAGTTCCAGGCGGTAGCTTGCGATGTTTACAATATATTTCATGTTAACCATATAACTCTGATGAACCCGCAGAAACCCATGTCCGCCAAGCAGGCCCTCCACGTCCGTCAGCTTCCGGTTCATGGTTCCGATGACATGTTTGCCGTCCACTGCCAGAAACAAAAGCTTATGCCCCCTGCTCTCCACGAGACAGATTTCATCTGCTTTCAGATACAGCTTTCTATCAGTAAATTCCAGACAGATTTCATCCGTATCTATATGAAATTTCTTCAGCACCGCTTCCATACATTCCTCAAAGCTAATCTCCAGGGAATCCTTCACCAGATAGCGAAACGCTCCGACTTTGTAGCCCTCCAGCACATAGTCCATATAACCCGTCACAAAAACAATGCAAATTTTCCGATTCCTGTCTCTAAGATACTCTGCTGCATCCATTCCACTGACCGCATTCATGCTGATATCCAGAAATGCAATATCAAACAATCTATCTTCATTGTGCTTAAGAAGCTCTTCCCCTGAACAGAATGCAGCCATCTGAAACGGTATCTCTCTGTTTTCTAAATAAACGGTAATTTTATTAGCCAGCCTGTCTAAAAATGGTTTCTCATCATCGCATATTAAAATATTCAACATACTTTTTCTCCATGTTTCGTATTTTATTGCAGCCATTCAGACGGCAGGAAAATGCCGTCTGAACTGTTACAACTTATCTTCCGCAACTATCTTATCACAGGTTTCTTTTCCTGTCATACCATTGTCATACCTTCATCCTTCACCATTTTTTTACCGTAAACGGCATACATAAAATACCAATCAAAACCGTAATCAGTAAATACGGGGACCAGATTAATTTACCAAAAACCAGGTATGTTCCAGCTCCGCCTCCATGCCGGCGGCTTCCATCCTCTGGTAGTCTCGCACCAGCTGCTGCTGCGTTTCATCCGTCAGTTATACTCCAAAGGAACGCGCATATTCCTGGTTGCCTCTTATCACTATGTATCCATCAAAATTGTTGCCAAAAGCGCTTGTGTGGTCACCGGAGCTTCCAAAGCTGAATCACTGGAGGGAAAGTACCCCCACCCCTTATGCAGGTTGAACTATCACACCACGTTCGTTTGATACCCCAGGAGATTGAATCGGCAATGAGAAATGCTGGAATCCATGCAAATTCACCTTTGGAGGTATGTAGAATGTACAACGCAGTAGGAATTGATATTTCAAAAAACAAGAGCACCATCGCTATCCTGCAGCCTGGCGGCACTATAATCCGCAAACCTTTCAATGTTTCCCATACATCCCAGAACCTCATTGAACTTGCAGATTACCTTGGTTCTTTAGAGGGCTCAACCAAAATCGTTATGGAATGTACGGTCAGATGCCATGAACCCATGCTTAAGGCTCTGTACGAAGCCAGATTATTCGTTTCCGTTATGAATCCCCACCTGAGCAAAAACTTCGGCAACAACTCCTTGCAAAAGGTCAAATCTGACCCGGCAGACGCCAGCAAGATTGCACGCTATACTCTTGACAACTGGGCAGAATTGCACCAATATTCAGGTATGGACAATACACGTACTCAGTTAAAAACTTTAAACTCTCAATTCAGCTTCTTTATGAAGCAAACGGTTGCCGCAAAAGCAAACCTGATAGCACTGCTGGATAATACTTATCCCGGTGTCAATAAACTCTTTAACAGTCCGCCACGTGAGGACGGAAGCGAAAAATGGGTTGACTATGCCTATTCTTTCTGGCATGTGGAACGTCTCCAGATTTACCCACAGGGAAGCACTAACCGCCTTTGCATGCGTTGACCCCGGTGTGGATGAGCCCGGCCAGCACAAGTCCAAGAGCAACAGGGCTTCAAAAGTTGGCTCTGCCAGGCTTCGCAAGACCTTATTTCAGATCATGGCAACGCTGCTCCAGAATGCCCCTGAGGACGATTCGGTATATCGTTTTCTTGATAAAAAGCGGGTACAAGGAAAGCCTTACTATGCTTACATGACCGCCGCAGCGAATAAGTTCCTCCGCATTTATTATGGCAAGGTCAAAGAGTGCCTGCGAAACTTGGAGCAGGCAGAGTAACATCTGTTTCTATACACAACCCCACCCACCCCATTTTTTCAAAGCCGGCGGTTCTGGCGGCTTAAAGGTTATGCCCTAATATATCAAATTTTATGCGGACACTCCCACTTTTTAATCACTTTAGACAATTCATGATTACACTAATCATCATTTCTTTTTCCTCTGGCCTTGATTCCGCAATCATAATTGTCAAAGCTACCAAAGTATGATCAGAAATTATCTTTTCATCATCCAGAAACAGCGCCTGATTTCTATCCATAAAATATAAGAAAATAGCAGCAGCAATCCTTTTATTCCCATCCGAAAAAGAATGATTCTTTGTAATAAAGTATAACAAATTTGCTGCTTTTTCTTCCAAAGACGGATAAACTTCCTGGCCTGCAAAGGTCTGGTAAATTGCTCCAATACTTCCCTTAAAAGAATCATCCTTCTCATTACCGAAAACATTACTGTACTCTCCATAGCTCATACTGTCAATTACTTTCCGACACTCTTCGTAAGAGAGTATATAAATAGTATTCCCACCTTCTGGCCGCTTCATATTTTGATGGTCATATGCATCCAACAAGTCCAGAGCTAAGTTATATTTTTCAATCACTGATAAAATCTGTTTTGCATCCAACTGTTCTTCTGTCCGTTTCATAATCCGCATCACCTCTTTTAAATGATAGTTGCGGTCTGATCCTGCAACTCCTCTTTCAGCGCATTGTTAACATGTTTTCCAATCGTTTTTACATCACGCTCAAATAATTCGGCCATCTGATTACGGTTTAACCAAACGGTATCCTGTTTCGGCGTTATGGGTACTTCTAACGCAACATTGCCATCTGTAAATAAAACAATTTCCTTCTTAATGCATTAAACAACCCTGTCTTAATTATTTTGCATGTCTAAAACATGTTTGAATCAATATCAAATATATCTTCTGTTTCCATACAATCCTTTATCATATTCTGTATCGCTGTAGAATTATTCGAATTATTGTAAGCTCTCCACATCCATCTTTGTCTATCCTCTTTTTCATTTTCTTGATTAAAACTATTCGCAGCCTCCAAATAAATCATAGTTTCTATCACTTTTGGAAGCTTTAATCTATTAGCTTTACGTTATACTTATTCTATCACATTTTATAGTCTTTTTTATCAGAAAACGTCATTAATCATTTTATAAATTATAACTAAAAAACAATGCCTGCTCCCTATGTTTGGAAAACGTTTTCATTTACTATTTTTTGTAATTGTCATTTCTACTGATTAGCCTATTTCATATTTTCGACAATTGGCAACAATCTTCCACATGGGTAGAGGTGGTGATTCGGATACCCGGAAGGCGCAGTTTCGCTTTGGCGGAAGCCCTATACCTCTTGCCAAAAGAGACGTCAAGCCCTATTTTTCAGTTAACTCTACGCCCACATCCTGTTTTTAGATTATACCATAGATTTTTAGATTTGGGGATGCTTCGCATCGCCAGAAAGAGAATTGTTTGCTGGTAGTAATTACTGCCAACAATAAAGCCCTTGAGCCTGGTTAACTCAAGAGCTTTATTCTTAACAGCATTCACGACTTATGAGAACAAAACCTTGTATTTTTTCTATCTATGGCCTCTCATAACTTATCCTCTGGATTATAGGTAAGGTTAAATACCAAGTCAGATAACCACTTCTTGAAAGATGGGTTATCCTGAAACTGTTTGAACAGCTCCATGTTGTCTGCCATAATAGAGAAAATGACATGCTGCAGGGCACGTTCACTTTCCAGCCTTGCACTTTGTTCATCTGAGTTTCGCATAGCGTTCTGGTAGGTTTCATCCTTAGATACCATCTCTGGAATAGCGACAATTTGTCGCTGCACATTCTCTGAGTCTTTCCAGTTGATGTTGCCAAACATATCATTGAAATCGGCAACAATTCTGGATAGTATATCCATTTCAGGCTCGACAATATGTCCTGTCTTACCTGCTGGAACTGGAGCCACCTCCGCATCTGCGTCCTCTAATTTAATGGATATCATCTCACGTGCTTCATTTCGATAGCTCTTCAGATCAATAACTTCCAGAATTCCATCTGACATATCATTATCGCGCGGAGACGGCAATTTCCGAATAAGTAAATTCAAAAAGATGGATAGCTTCTCCCATTCCATATTTCCATAAGGAAGTATCGATCCAAGGAAACCATACGTTCTGACAAAAGATTTTGCAGAACTCTTGAATTTAATCTGGTCATTCGTCTCAAGTTGCTTATATACAGCTGTACAAGCATCAAGGATAGAATCGATACGGTCACGGTTAACTCCATTTAAAAACAAGTCAACCACGCGTTCAATGTCTTCAATTGTATATATCTGATACGCCTCCATATCCGCAATCAGATCGTATAGCTTGTTTGGATCGGTTTCTCCTGACAAGATGGTTGTCCGGTAAAATGTAGAGAATGCTTTCTCAATGACCTCCGTCTTATTTGCAAAATCAAGCACAAACGTATCCTCCTTACCTGGACAGGCACGATTCAGTCTCGAAAGCGTCTGAACGGCACCTATATCGTAAAGAGACTTGTCCACATACATGGTATGGAGCAACGGCTCATCAAATCCAGTCTGAAACATATCTGCAACAATTAAAATACGGTATGGGTCTTTTTTTAATTCTTTCGGTATCTTAGAATCCGAAAAGCCATTCATTGCTGCGGAAGTTAATGCTGGTTCCTGACCATTATATTTATGTTCACCAGAAAATGCCACAATACTTTTATATGGGCTGTGCCGCTCTGCGAGACACTTGTTAATGGCATAGTAGTATTCAACACAACGAGGGATGCTTGCTGTTACAACCATCGCACGAGCCTTGCCGTTTATCTTCTTTTTGGCAATTACCTGTTCATGAAAATGTTCAACCATCATAGCCGCTTTCTTTGCTATGGTGTAGGAGTCGCTTTCCACAAAAGAGCGAAGCTTCTTCTGGGCACGTTTTTTATCAAACATAGGGTCATCATCCACCGTTTTCATGATACGGTAGAAGCTGTCAATGGCAGTATAATTCTTCAGCACATCGAGAATGAAACCTTCCTGTATGGCCTGTTTCATCGTATAGACATGGTATGGCTTCGCTTTTTGTGTGCCATCCTCATTTAAAATAGGCTTTCCGAATTCATCATACATTTTCTTGCCGAACATCTCCAGTGTCTTGTTCTTTGGCGTGGCAGTGAAAGCAAAGTAGCTGGCTGTAGTTAGGAGTTTTCTGCCTTCCATCATAGCGTTAATCTTGTCCTCATTGTCCATTTCTTCCTCAGAAGCAAAACCAGAAAGAGCCAGATTCATTTGTGCGGAGTTACGTCCGCTCTGACCAGAGTGTGCTTCATCTATGATAACGGCAAAACGATTATTTTTATGATTTTGACCGATTTCCGTCACAATGTATGGGAATTTCTCCACCGTGGTAATGATGATTCGCTTGCCGTCTTGAATTGCTTTCCGCAGATCACTGGAATGTTCTGCCCATATGACAGTATTCTTGACCTGCATAAATTGTTTGATAGTATTACGAATCTGTTTATCCAGTATACGACGATCCGTAACCACAAGCACGGAGTCAATCAAGGGATGGCCGGCCTTTTCCAAGCCAATCAACTGATGAGCAAGCCATGCAATTGAATTGGACTTGCCGCTGCCTGCACTGTGCTGAATCAGATATCGCTTGCCGATACCGTTTTCTTTCACATCAGCGAGAAGTTTCTCAACGGCATCCAACTGATGATAACGTGGGAATACCTGCTTAATAGTTTTCTTCTTGGTATCCTCGTCCGTTTCTTCAATAACTTGCGCATAGTTCTCTATAATTTTGGAAAGTTTTTGTTTAGTCAAAATATCCTTCCATAAATAGTCTGTCATTAGACCATCCGGGTTTGGCGGGTTACCTGCACCATCCATATAACCTTTATTAAAAGGTAAGAACCAGCTGTCCTGCTTGGCAAGCTTTGTGCAAAATTTAATTGTGGCATCATCCACGGCAAAATGCACCATACACCTTTTGAAAGAAAAGATAAGATCACGAGGATCTCTATCGTCCATATACTGCTGCACAGCATTTTCTGTATTCTGTTTTGTCAACTGATTTTTCAGTTCCATCGTAACAACTGGAAGACCGTTAATGAACAGGCAGAGATCAAGTGTGAGCTTTGTTGAATCCTGTGAATAACGGAGCTGACGGGTCACACTGAAAATGTTTTTCTCATACATTTCCTTCTGCTTTTGATTTTTCTCAGTTGGCGTGAGGTAGAACATGATGAGATCTGCAGGATAAACCTTGACTCCGTTTCTCAGAACATCGATTATACCGCGCTTGGCAAGCTCGCCTTGTAAGCGGTTTAAAAACTGGCGCTTCTTGGCATCGGAGTAGCACACACCGAGTTTCTCGATTTCCTCTGTCTGCGTGTTCTGTAGAAAGCGGAAAAGGCGAACCTCATCTATCGCATATTCTTTATTATAATCTTCATTCGAGCCTTGCTCGTAGCCATTCTGCTCAACAAACCATTTCACTATGAGGGATTCAAGTCCTTCTTCTCTGGTATTTGCAAAAGCCATAATTACTCCTCCTGTTCACCAGTTTCATCGATACCTACATCCTCTTCAGAAATAGTGCCCGTTTCATCCACCACATATTCAAAGTCAGGTACCTCAATGCCACGAACATCAATTTTACCTGTAACTACATCGGAAATGAGGCGGGTCTTAAACTCATCAAGTACTTCTCTCTCTTTCTTAATGGTTTCTATAATCTTGGCATATTTCTCATGCTGAATATCCAAATATGCGGCAATTTCCTTCTGTTCATTCATTGGTGGTATAACTACTGGCATCTGTTTTAATAGATTCTGCCCCAACGATGCACGGATAACAATGTTCATCATTGAAGAAAAGTGATTTCTGATGGCTGGAATTTTGAGGTAATATTTCATATAATCAATATCAACCAAAGTACGATATGGTCTGCATCTGATAACAAATCCAGAAAACACTGCTTTTTCTATTGTGTGCTTACAGACAGTCGCCATGCCAACTTCCTCTATATTTTCTGATGTCCGGGTAAAAAAGATATCTCCTTTACGAACAGAAAACGTCTTTTGCTGCTGTTCGTTGGAGCGGGCAACACCGCTCACTGTTTCTGGCAATTCCAAGTGGCGGTAGACATCTCCATAACTAACAAAAGGTGTACCAGAAGTAAAGAAAACACCGGATTCGCTGATTCCATTTTGAAATGAGCAGAATCTTCCAAGTTTTATAAGGCTCCAATCCGAAGGGATATCTCCAATCCATCTGTTTCCACTGTCCTTTAGTGCTGAATTATGCAAACCATGTAATACAGTCTCACTAATAATTTTCTTTTCCTGTTCCTCAAGTTCTTTTATTTGCATTTGCTTTATAGAAATCAACTTGTTAATTCTCGATATTTTCCAATTCAAAAATTTAACTATTTGATCTTGTTCGGAACGCGGAGGTATTGGCAATAGGACATTTCCTAAGTAATCCATTGATATTCGCATTCTCACAGAAGTTAGTGTACCAGATTCACTTTCATGCATAAGAATACCTTTTCCAAGTCCAATTAAGCTTCTTTGGAACGTCATCAACCGAAAAATATAATGGTAATACCATACGTTATTGTCATCATGAGGATAAAGAGCATAATAAACCGGACTAATTGCTCCGAAATATCGAGAAACACCAGCAGCCCCTGATACAACATTCATACAGTTTACAAGAAGATCATTTTTATGTGCTATATTATATTGGGTTAAATCACTTTTGGGTTTATTTCCTCCAGTTCCCTCTTTTTTTGCATAAGGAATGACTCCTTGTTTTGCGGTCAAAGATAGAATGTTGTCTGTTATGACAGGATTGTTTCGCTCTTTGCGCATCGCAAAAATAGCCTTTAAACGTTTTACATTCCAATGTGATGGTATAGTATCTACCCATTTTTGTTTTATGGTAGAATAGGAAGGATAATCATCATACATATACAATCCCCCCTAATATCTCTGAAAGCATTCCATTAGCTTCTTTTTCAAGATTATGCAACGTATCTAAAATTTCATGCATTTCCCTTAACTTGACTGGTTTATAAAAATACTTATTAAAGCTAATCTCATAACCAATAGATGTTTTTTTCTCATCAATCCATGCATCAGGAGCATAGGTCAGAACCTCATTCTGCATAAAAGAGCTAATACCTCCTTCATACAAAAGTGGAATGATTTCTGTATCCCTCAAATCAGCATCTGGTTCACCATCAATTGGCTGTGCTGCTGGGTCTTTTTCTGTGATAAACGGACGTACTTTTTTAAGGATAGCGACTTTTAACTTTGTCTCTTTAGCGAATGCTGTCCAATCATCTAAAGGTGTGCCAATTGGAACAGATGCGATCGCTTTTCTGACAGCTTTCATTTCATCTGCATTTTTTAAAATACCCACAGGAATTTCCCGGTCTGGATATATTCGGAGACGAAGAGGTCTCTCGATTGTAATAGACCAATAACCAAATTCTTCATTGGTAAAAATTCGGCTGACCTCGCTTTCTTCCATTTCCAGATATATTCGCAATATTTCCTTACGTATTTCAGAAGTAAATTCACAATTTTTTTTCCCCATGTTTTTGCGGAGAGGATTTTTCATTCTTGATGCATCTATTAGTTGGATTTTCCCCCGTCTCTGTTCTTCTTTTTTATTTGACAGTATCCAAATAAAAGTTCCAATTCCAGTATTATAAAACATATTATCTGGTAATGAAATGATAGCTTCTACCATGTCATTTTCTATCAAAAACCTACGGGTATTACTTTCTCCCGATCCTGCGTCCCCAGTAAAAAGAGAGGAACCGTTATGCACCTCAACAATACGACTGCCAAGAGCAGTGTCTTTCTTCATCTTGGATACATTGTTCAACAGGAACAGAAGTTGACCATCACTGGTACGAGGAATCATTGCCATCTCCTCTCCACCCTCAAGATATGTATTAAATCGAGTGTCGAGGATTTCCTTTTTTCCACCCATTTTTTCCGCATCTGTTTTCCAACTCTTACCATAAGGCGGATTAGACAGCATGAAATCAAATTGACGGGACGGATTTTGATCGGAGGAGAGCGTAGAACCAAATCCGATATGCTCCGCCTGATCCCCATCCCCCTTTAGTAGCATATCCGCTTTTGCTATAGCATAAGTCTCTGGATTGATTTCCTGACCGAATAGGTGAATGGAGACCTTCTTTCCGCGCTTTGCGGCGAGTGTGAGAAGTCTTTCCTGTGCTACCGTAAGCATACCACCCGTGCCGCAAGCTCCATCATAGCAGGAGTAGGTGGCATCCTTGATCTGGTCAGCCACAGGAACAAAAATGAGGTCTGCCATGAGTTCTACCACATCTCTTGGTGTCCAGTGCTCTCCAGCTTCTTCATTATTTTCTTCATTGAATTTGCGGATAAGTTCCTCGAATATCGTACCCATTCCGTGGTTATCCAGTCCTGGATGGCGAAGGATGGTTTTCTCATCATCCTTGTAAACGGGATTGGGGCTTAAATTGATATCTGGCGATACAAATTTCTCTATAACCGCGCCAAGGATATCCGCATCTACCATAGTAGCAATTTGATTACGAAACTTAAACTTGTCAAGGATTTCCTGAACATTTGGAGAAAAGCCGTTCAGATATTCCTCAAAGTCTTTCTTCAGTGTTTGCTTTTTGGAACGACTCGTAAGATCACGAAGCAGGAAAGGCGACGCATTGCAGAACGCTTGTCCCGCAGCATTGCAAAGTGCCGGCCACTGATTGTTAATCTTGGCCTCGTCCATTTTTTCCTTCATTTTAAGGACGTTTTCCTTTGAGTCCTCCAGCAGAGCATCCAGTCGGCGTATCACTGTCATTGGTAAAATGACGTCACGATATTTTCCGCGCACGTATACATCGCGCAGACAATCGTCCGCAATTCCCCATATTAAATTTACTATCGAATTATGAAGCTGATTATCCATTGTGGTTATTGTCCCTTCACAGCATATTTTATCATATGAAATCATATTTCAATCTTTAACATTAAGATTATAGCATACTTATAGTTTTTAATAATATTGATTAAACCCATTGCCTCATATGTTTGCTTTGTTTGTATTTTACCACATTTTTGTCTTTTAGCCAACTACCGAGCAATATGTTGTCTGTTTTAGCCACTGCTAACAATAAAGTCCTCAGCCCACCGTCTGAGGATTTTATTCTTACCAGTGATATGTACCCGCCAGCGGAAGCCACTCTCTTTTCAGCTTCCGCTGACGCCTTAGTCATCGCACAGGATATCCTGTTTCATCACAATGCCCGACTTAAATTGGATTTCTATTTTATTCTCATTGATGACCTTGATGCTCTGGATCAGCCTCCTGACAAGGTCATCATCAAATTCTCGCTTTAAGTAGCTGGTTTTCTTTATATAGCCGTCCACAGCCTGCGCCCGCTGTTCGTAGGACTCCGCCAGATGGATTTCCCGTATCCGCTTTGCTTTCTTCTTTTTCAATTCCTTGATCTGGTCTGCGATTTCCCGGTACTGCCTGTCGAATTCCTCATCCGCGTTTTCCAGCTTGGTGCTCTCCTCGATCAGCGTCATCATCTGCCTCTGGAGGCTGTCGATCTGCCCGTCATATTCTGTCGGCTCTTTATCGGCGGAGTAGCTGCCGATAATCCGGATCACATTTTCCCGGAATGCTTCCACAAACTCCCCCTGATCCTCCACCACGCTGTTGATAGCCTCCATAATGGCTTCGTGAAGAGTTGTTTCGGCCAGGGTGGGAGAATGGCTACATTTCTTTGTTCCATATTTTAAGCGGCTGTCACAGCGCCATACAGGCTTTTTCACGCCGTACTTTGACCATACCTGCCTGCGGTACGGCTGGCCACATCTCCCGCAGATGCAGATGTCAGAAAGCACAAACTTGGAACTGTACTTCCCTTTTATCGGATCCGCCCTTTTCTTTGAGCCGGGCCGGTAGATGCTGGCGCGGCGGGCCTTTTCCTCCTGTACCCGGTAGAATAATTCTTTCGGGATGATGGCGTCGTGGTCGTCCTCAATGTAATACTGTGGCACGATTCCCCGATTGATCACCTTTTTCTTCGTGAGGAAATCCACCGTGTAGGTCTTCTGCAGCAGGGCGTCCCCCATATACTTCTCGTTGGAGAGCATCCTGTCAATGACGCTGGCGGACCATTTCGGGCTGCCGGTGACGGTGCGGATGCCGTCCGCTTCTAATACTTCTTTGATTTTATAACTGCTGTTGCCCTCTAAAAAAGACGTAAGATCCGGCGCACCAGTTCCGCTTCTTCCGGAACGATGACAAGATTCCCGTCTTCGTCTCTTGTGTAGCCCAGGAATTTTTTGCAGTTGACCCTGACTACACCGTTTTCAAACTGCCTTACAATCCCCCAATGGCAGTTCTCGCTGATGTTGCGGCTTTCCTCCTGCGCCTGGCTGCTGAGTATGGTGATCAGCAGTTCTCCGCTGTGCTGAGTGCTGACCCGGCAGTAGGCCGCTACTTGCAGTCTCTTGTATTGTGTCCGCGCACTCCGGCTATTCTCCAGATTGGGCATTATCCGTCTGGTAATCCCGGTCCCGGATACGGGCTACTCTGTACTGGGACCTGGCCCGTTCATAAATAACCTGCACCATTTCCTTCGCCGGATACCCCGGCTCTTCCTCCAGCGCCTGCAGCTTCCTGGTCAGTTCCGCCGCCTCCCGGCTGTATGGCAGCCCCTGCTCGGCCGTTTCTGGCTCCAGACGGAACCTACCGACCTTTAGTAGTCTTAAAAGTTCCATAAATGCATTTATAATCTGGCTGTCTACCAGGAACACATTTCGGCAGTAAACCCTATTTCCATTTATGTAGTGCTTGCATTTCCAGACGATTTTCTCTCCCGGCTGGCCGCAGTGTTCCACATACCTGCGGTAGGGCTGACCACAGATTCCACAGACCAGACGATCTGCGAACATGGAGCGTTTCCCAAAGCTGTTGGGCTGCATGATGCGTCCCAGCTCCTTACTTTTTTCTTTTCTGCGCTCCTGTACCTTGTAGAACAGTTCCGGTTCCATAAGGGCTGGATAGAATTCGTCTCCCAGATACCTTCGGTTCTCCAGGATTTTTCCAACCGTCCCATGGTTCCAGACCGGCTTATGGTTTGCATTGAGCGCCCCATGATCCGTGAGCCTCCTTGCAAGCTGGTACAGGGAGTTCCCTTCCGAATATGCCTGAAAGACTTCTTTCACAAGTTCCGCCTGTTCCGGGACTATGAGAATCTTTCCTCCTGCCATCCGATACCCCAGCGGCATATGGCGTTGTTTCATACTCTTCTCGCCTCCTGTTCATTTTCTTCCAGTTCCAGGCCATTTTTCAGCCGGAATACCAGCCGGCGCCCAGGCAGCAACGTGATATGCTCCACCAGCAGTAGGAACCGTTCCTCGTCATACGTTTCCAAGATGGCAGGACGGTGGTGGAATACGCCTATCAGATATTCGGTCTGGGATATCTCCCATTCAAAGGCTTTCTGTCCCTTCAGCTGCCGCAGCCGCCTCTGGTGCGCTTCCAGCTGTGCCTCAACTGGTTCTGTCTCTCAATAAAAATGGCAGAGCTTATGCTGTCTTCGGTTAGTATCCTACCCAGCCTGTATCCCTGTCATTTTAGTTCCTGGATATTCTGTTCTATCTCCTGCATCTCCCGTTCCTGCTCCGGGTTGCCCTGGATTGCTTTCAGCGCCTACAGCATGGGAATCAGGATTTCCTCATAATTGCTGTCTAGCCGGTTCCAGAGCCTAAGAAATGCAGTCTGGACGACGTCCTCACGGACTGCCTTCTGGCTGCATTTCTTACTGTCTTTAATATGCTGGTAGCAACACCACTGGATTTTTTCATATGGTTTTCCGATGTAGATTTTCTGCCCGCGAAAATTTGTCCCACACTCCCCACAGGGAATCCGGCTGCTGAATGCATACCGGTTCTGATACACGCTGGTATCCTCTGCACACTGCCGTTCCCTCCGATACTCATAAATCTGACGGACAGCCGCAGCAACCTCCCTGGTAATGATCGGCTCATGGTCATCTGAAATTTTACCCCATATCCTCTTTTACCCGTCTCACATCTATGAAAAGGCCAAAAAATCGGGGTCAAAATCGGCCATTTTTTGCCCGATTTTTTCCTGGATTTTTGCCAAAAACCACTATATCTTGTGGTTTAACTTCTCTATTTTCCTTTCAAACCACAATTCCGCATCATTATTACCGACTCGACATGCACCGTAAGTCGATGTCAAAAAACCATGTGTGCTACACAATATTATAGCGTAACTTATTATCTTTTAAAATAAGAGATTTTCAAGAAATAGAAAAACCAGAAGTACTATAGCGTAACCAAGCGTGTTATAGAAAAACTTGTGCAAGGTAGGCAAATCGTAGTCACTGCCTACCAAATGAGGCGGGCCCGGTATTCCGGAACCCGCCTGCATCATGATTTTTTCTTGTTCATAATCTGTTCACATTTGTTTGATATATTCCATGTTTGGAATCATGTGTCTATCTTTTCTTTAACCCCATTGTCAACCGGCACATGTTTTCTCATAAACGAGGCCGGCAGAAAACTGTCAGCCTCTCCTCTTTTTCAGAACATGCGCACCCGAACATTTGGTATCTGCCTCCATCACTCTCCGCCTTCCGCCTCCCCTATCCTGATGGCTAAATCCAAAACAGTAGCGGCTGTCTCGTCACTGATGAAATGAATATGATTCATCATAATATCATTTATAAGCAATCTCATTTCACAAAACATGTCCTCTGCCGCCTTGGCAGACTGATATTGTACATAAGCTCCTTCAATCATAACTTTATACCTCCCCACCGTTTATATATATATATAAACGCTTTTTTCGGTATTTTTCTCCATACATTTTTTACTTGTGACAAATTCAGTAAGCATGTGGCTGTGAACAACAGTTCAATTTTCAATTAACATTGAGGTGTTTTTCGTTACTAATAACAAAAGACGCCATTATGGCGCCTTAAAATTTTTCCAGTTAACAATTAAACCTGCTACTTTTTTGTCACAGAAATCACAGTTCCAGTGAATGCTTCTGTTTCTTCCAGTTTTCCTGTATAAACAACAGAAACCGTATCTCCTTCTTTGACAGAAGATAATCCTTCTGGTTTTTCTCCTTCAAAGCTAAGAACATAATCCACTCCATCCCCATCGGTGATAACAAACATAAAATCCTTAATGTCACTGATAGTACCTGTAAGAGTGGATTCTTCTTCAGCCATTCTATTTTCACCGCTTTTAGTGGAAGACACATCAAGCGTACTTTCCGCTATCGAAGTGCTAACTATCTGTGTAGGCGCTGCGGAAGATACTTCACCTTTCTGCGCGGAACATCCCGCAACCAACATCAAAGTTACACAAGTAGCTACAAATACATTTCTTTTCTTCATTATCAAATCCTCCTTTTTATAATTTCATAATATTAGACGTATTGTATTTCAAAAAAGTTGCAGATTTTAAAAATTTTTTTAAGTTATCTTTTTAGTTTTCCTATTCATACTTTGTCTATATTTAGTCGATATAATATTTTCGTAGATGTCACCATCTATGCCCCCGAATATTTTGTACATGGATGGGTCTGGTCCTATGGACTAGACCCATCTCCTCTGTTATCCCCATCCTTATCTGGCATCAGTGTCACCACTCGAACACATACCGACGATTTACCATGTCGTATTCTTCTGCAATCCGGAGCGCTCCCCTGGCATCCGTAATCATGCACTTGCCCTCATTACTGCCTATTACTGGGCAGAGTAAAAATGCCTCGCCGGCGGGGTCCACCTGGTAGCCGGTCAGCATATAACCCTCGCTGTCAAATAAGTACCATCCCCATGTCCTCCGCTCCATCTCCTGGAGCCAGTACCAGCCGTTAGCCGCATAGTTGCCGTCTGCAAACTGGTACCACCAGCGCTGCCCGTCTGCGGCCGGCTGAAAGCCCTGGGTGTATGTCACTGGGACCGGGGTATAATCAATATCCCTCAGTTTAAGCACCTTCTGCCAGGGCGTGGCCGCTACTCTGGACTTGATAGTCCCGTAGTTGATGCCCTTGGCCTCAATACACCAACCATCACCTATGTACACCCCGATATGGCCCGGCTTCCAGAGCGCCCAACCGACCATGGACTCGTCCAGATGGTCGATACCCACGCGCTCCACGGCTGTGTCGTGGTAGTTGTAGCTGCCGCGGATGCGCCCAGTGTACCAGCTGATGAGGCCGGAACAGTCCGTGCAGCGCTGGCCTATGTACTTGGCTGCCTTAGCTTTGTAGGTGGATGTGTATGTGCCTGGGTTCTCTCGGGCGAGG
This sequence comes from Enterocloster sp. 210928-DFI.2.20, assembly GCF_020554465.1. Classification (NCBI taxonomy): domain Bacteria; kingdom Bacillati; phylum Bacillota; class Clostridia; order Lachnospirales; family Lachnospiraceae; genus Enterocloster; species Enterocloster sp. 210928-DFI.2.20. The sequence goes on along the minus strand of NZ_JAJCHK010000021.1, from coordinate 1,139 downwards.
CGGTCCAGTATGGCCTGGGTAAGGACCTCGCCCTTGGCGCCGTAGACGTAAGGGGTGCCCAGCTTGTCCTGGCAATGCTGAATTAATCCTGCTGATGTGTTACTCATAGTGTTTTCCTCCATTCAAAAAAAAAATAAGGCCCAGGGGGCATCCCTGAGCCATGAAAAGTTGTGACGTCACAAGTTGCGATATCGCAACGTCCAATTAACCTTCTATCATCTGTTTAAACGCCTGATGCAGGCCTGTACTTGCAAGACCGCTAAAGGCTCCGGCCAGAATGATATCCGGGCTTACACTTCCCGCAATCCAGATGTTAAGTGCCGCTCCCAAGATGGCCACCATGGTAGGGATGTATTTGTTGTCCAGGTCTTTCACCCACTTTTTTGCTATGTAACCTGTAATCAAGCAAATGCCTACAATGACCGCCACCGCATAATTGCTAAAAAATGATAAATCCATATTCTATTCCTCTCTTTCTTTTTCCAGGTCGCCAATCCTATGGTTGGCAACCTTAATCTGTTCCTGTATGACCGCCTGAGTCTCCTCCAGCTTGTATGTGCGTTCAATCACAGTGTTGTGCTTATCCACCTTCTTTTCTAGCTGCTCAATCCGGTAATTGGTCAGCTTGGCAGATGTTACCACACCTACAAAAGCTCCCGCAGCGCTCCCAAGCAGGCCGATGAGCGCCACCATGATATCCGTGGGTATCTGCATATCATATACCTCACCTTTCCTATTCTTCTAAGGCTTCCAACAGCTCTGCCTTTTCCTCTTCTGTCAGGTTCTTGTAACCTTCCAAGATGTCTGCCGGTTCCTCTCCTTGACTTTTCCGAATCCGCAGGGCCCGGATAATGATGTTGCGCTGTATATTGGATAGCATTACATTGCACCTCCTATCATGTCTGCCATTGCTACTGTTAACTGTGCATTATCTGCCTTTAACTGCTGAATCTCTTCTTTGTCAGTCGGTAGTCTATTGATTGGTGTTGTCCCATCGGCCTTGTAAAATACGCCGTTTATGTACTTATCTCCTATCTCACAGGGATATTGCAGGCAATCAACCGCAAAGGCATCGTCACCATATACGCACCGCGCCACCCGGTTGGTTTCTTCATAATGCCCTACCACCACATTCTGTA
>NZ_JAJCHK010000020.1:0-98904 GCF_020554465.1 Enterocloster sp. 210928-DFI.2.20 | reverse complement strand
AGAATTGGGGCGGGATTTTAACAAATCCCACCCCAACTATTGACAAAGAGCCTAAAATCAATAAACGAGGACCGGTCTCCCTGTCCTCGTTTAATTTTGTACACACATAGTTATGTACGCTCCTTATCCTTCATTATCCTCCCACAGAATCTTCTGAATCCTGTCCTCGGCCTCCAGCTCGTCACTTCCCTTAAAGTAAAAAGTCAGAAAACCTGTCATTCTAAGATTCTTTACTTCGTCGTATTGCTTGACATTTGCTGTATACTTATCGCTGGTGACAAAAATATCGCAGTCAAATTGATTTGCCGTCTGAATCAAATAAGAAATAGGGATTGGCCTAAAGACTCTTTCCCTGCTGTCAACTTGTTTCGTTAACATAGAATCACCTCAATTCAAAACAAAACCGACTACTGGTTACCACCCTCCTCTGAATAATTATACATGCCCCTATGTACTTAGAATAACATTTTTTTCCACTAAATTCAAGGGATTGACGCATTAAATTTATATAGTTTTTGTAAATTTTAAACTAAAAGTCAGAGAAAAACCCTATTTTCACCTCCGTTTTGTTGCAAATGTAACAAAGCTGGTAAAAATAGGGTTTTACTGTAATTTACATTTAACCGGCGCTAACGCTGACGCCTTTTACAGCCCATTGATAATTGCGCAGTGCCTGCTGGAGATTCAGGTCAGCACACTTAAATCCGGACTGGGCCTGGAGATAGGCCAGCTCCTGCTGCATGAACTGAATCTGGCTCAGCGTTCCATTCTGCCTCTGAATCTGCGCTGCATTCCATGTGAGCTGGGCGCTCTGGTACGCAGTGGAGGCTGAATCATAGGCTGCTTTTTTCTCCAGTATGGTGTCATACAATGTCTGCATATCAGAACGGAGCTGGTCCTCTGAGTAGTCCACGGTACGCATCTTATTGGCCTTCTGCGTCATTTCTTTGGTGGTTCGGACCTGGAAGTCGCTCATCCCTGACCCTGAACCGCTCCGCATGCTGATCAGGCTGTAGTTGTTGTTTACCGCGGTTTCCTTGTCGGATGCCAAATCCAGGGTTCCGATAACCGATGGGTCTGCTGCCGGAACCGGGCCAATGACAGTATCCACGCCTTTCTCCCATCCGGTGTAGTAACAGAGGGTCTTATATATCTGGTCAATTCCCGCATCTATACTCTCCAGCTGGGATTTTGCCGAGGACAGCTGGGCTGCGGCCGAAAGCACGTCTGCATCCACCGCAAGCCCCTGGGCCTGCATGGTCTGCTGTATGGCCTGGGCTGTCTGGGCTATCTCCAATGCCTTGGCTACCACAGTCCTCTGTGCCAGGTAATACTCATACTGGTTCATCAGAGTCTCCGCACCGGACACAATCATGTTCACCTGGCGGTCCACGCTCCGGCTGGACTTGCTGCGCTCAATGGAACGGTCCATGGACCCTGCGCTGGAACGCAGCATCCTGGCACCTCCCACCACCTGCATGACCGCAGGATTACCGCTGCCCAGAACATCTGCCAGCTGGTCTGCCTGGGACATATAATCATCAGCCACCACTCGCATAGCCGTTGCAATGCTTCCCTGGTCCTCTTCCATGGTATCAATCATGGAGTACGCGCTTTTTATAGGGGCATAGCAGTTCTTAATAAGATCTGTCAATTCATCGTACTCCATGTGGCTGTCCTGGAGCCGGGCCATGGCCTCTGTGTACGTATCACCCGGCACCACTCCCGGCTCGTCTGCCAGCGCAGCGCCTGCACCGCCCACCGCCATCACGGCTGCCAGCGACAAAGCCATGAAGCCTTTTCGTCTGTTCATATTCATCTGTCCAACCTCCTTACCTTTCTTCAACCGGCCTAATTGGAGGTTGTGAGACCTTTTACATTCCAATCATAGGCTTCCATGGCCAGCAGAAGCTGAAGCTTATCTGTCTCCACACTGTTCTTGGCGGATATATAGCTGTTAAGCACATTCTTGTATTCCAGCTCTGTAATTTCGCCTACCGCTCTCTTGGCCGTTGCCGTGTTCAGGTTAACGGAGGCAACATCCAGGGCCATCACGGCCGCGTTCAGGGAATCACGTCCCGTAAGCACTGCATTGTACTGGTTTCTAAGGGATTTGGCCGCCTTATCCTTTGCATCCTGGATCTGTGCCTGGTTGGAGTCAATCAGGTACTGGCTGGTCAGGTTGCCGGCCTTCTTCTCAAAATATTTCACATCATAATTATTCGCGATGGCCGTCTCCATATCAGCGTCCGGATTCATAGATGCAATCCGGTTCAAATCAGGCTCGGGCACATCCCTAATCTCAGGCTGTCCGTCCACTGCCCATCCTAACATCAGACAGAGACTCCTGTGGACATTGTCAGCTGATTTCTGTGCAGTAAGGATAGCCGTATCCTGGTCCTGTACACTCTTTAATGCACTCAGCACATCTGCCTGGGTTGCCATGCCGGCTGCCTGGCGGGCTGCGGTTGCTTCATACTGGGCCTGCATCAGATTCCTGGCGCTCTGAAGATTTTCCATATTGTACCGTGACTGCTCATAAGTCACCATCAGCTGCTGGGCCTGATACACAAGTCCTGCCTCTGTCTGGTCATACTGAATCTTCTCCATGTCCGCGTCCTGATAGTTATTGTCGGCCTGCTGCTGGAGTACGCCCACCTGGAACCTGGCTGTGGCCCATGCCACGTCATCGTCGCTGTCTGCATTATTCCAGATGGCATCAATATCATCCATATAATCATCGTAGGCCGCATTCAGGTCCTTGCCCTTCTGATCCTTATAGGTAGACCGGTTGCTGCGGACCGTTGGGTTGTACTCATGCACCAAGTCCTTTAACTCCCCGAATTCCAGCACATTATCCCTGAGGGAGGCCCATTTATCCTCACTGTATGCGAATTCAGGACTTATATCCTTGTTGATATCAGGTGCAGGCGGCTCTGCAATCGTATGGGCGTCATCCGGCTTGCTTACATTGGGCCTTTTCCCGCTGGCCGCAAATGAGGTCAGGGGCATTGTCCCGGCCATGGTAATGGCTGCCAGGACAGCCGCTGCCCTGTATCCGTATTTCCTGTTCCTTAAATTCTTCATCTCTAATCTCCTCTTTTCTGTGTTTCCTTATCACGTCAGTTTCCGGTGTTCCGGCAGACACCGTATTCCAATATAAGCATTTCCTTCTTTGTCACTTCCAGAAGTTTTTCCCGGTCCACCACGTTCTTATAATACAGCGTTACAGCCCTGATGATGATAAGCATGGCCATGTCCACCAGATACGACAGAGTCTCTTCATCAACAGGATAACGTTCCCTGTCAATCCCTTCATAAAGCTTATGAACGAATTCACCATAGGACTCATCCTGAAGCAGAAAGCCCTTGATTCCAAATAAATGGTTCTGGTCCACCACACTTAAATCCGACAGCATATTCCTGTACATCTTATAGCCCAGGCCTCCATGGTCCTCATCCACCACTGCCTCCAGAAGCTTAAGGGCTGTGCCAAAGGGATTTCCCCCCTGTTCCTTCAGGGTTCTAAAGATCCTCTCCTGGCAGTTATCCCTGAAGCCTCTGAGCATATACCGCATCAGGTCGTCCTTATCTTCAAAATATGTATAAAAGCTCCCTCTGGATATGTCTGCCTCCTTGATAATCTGGTTGATGGATGCAGATGAATAAGGAACCCTTGAGAATTCGTGGACCGCCGCTTCCAGTATTGCCTGCTTCTTCTCTTCCTTTAGTTTCAAAAACCGTTGTGTAGGCATGAATCCAGCCTCCTAGCCCTCTTTTGTAAGATACAATCATATTCCTCTTGGTGACATAATGTCATTTGTGACAATATGTCACGAACCCAATTATAAACACATATGCCATGGATTGTCAAGAAAGGAAGAATTAAATTTCCATAAACAGAAACAGGGGCCGATGGTCCGGTCCCTGTTTCCACAGTTATAGTACACAATACCAAATTCAAAAATCAAAACTATCTTTACATATTCTTTGCAGCATATTCCTTGGGGAGTGATGATTCATCAATCATATTCTCCGTCCGATCCACAATATAAACCGGCCTGTCCTTCAGTTCCGTAAACAGAATCGCAATATACTCACCGATGATGCCGATAATCACAAACATCATGGCAAACATAAAGCAAATCAACACCACAATGGTGGCATAGCCGCTGGGAGCACCTTTTCTGGTGCAGAGCGTGTATATCATGACTGCCAAGCCCAGCAGGGCCGAGAATATGCCTGCGTAGATACCAAGCTTCAGGGGCATGTTGGAAAAGCACAGGATTGTATTGATGGAAAACACAAACAGCTTCTTGATGCTGTACTTGCTCTCCCCTGCCACCCGGGCCCTTGCTTCATACTCAATGGCGGTTTTCTTAAAGCCTACGTTCTGCACATAGCCTCTGAGGAAACGCACCTTCTCCCTGTAGCTGTTCTTCAGCACCTGGGCCACATGGCGCGAGACTGCAAAAAAGTCAGAGGCATTTGCCTCAAAGTGTACATCTGAAATCCGGTTGATAAGCCAGTAAAAGCCGGAGGAAGTGATGTTCTTCACCAGCCCTGCCGTTCTGTTTTTGGTGCGGACCATGTTGATAACCTGATATCCTTCCTCAAACTTAGCCAGAATATCCGGTATACATTCCGGGGGATGCTGCAGGTCCGCGTCCATACAGATGATGCCGTCTCCCCTACTGTAGTCCAGTCCCGCTATCATGGCCGCCTCATGTCCAAAATTCCTGGAAAAGCTTATCACCCTGACCCTTGAATCAGATGCGGCCATACGGTCCAGTATGTCCTGGCTTCCATCCCTGCTGCCGTCATTGACAAAAAGCAGCTCATAATCCCAGCTGATTTGTTCCAACACATGTGTGGTTTCCCTGTAAAATTCTTCCAATGCTTTTTCTTCGTTGTAGACCGATACCACAACTGATAACAACCTGTCCATCTCTTTTGTCTGTAATCCTTTCCTGGGGCATGTTTACATATGCTGCCAATCTCTCTGTCCTCATCCCCCCAGTGCGTGTCTGACCCCCGCTCCGGCACGCTCTAATCAAAAATACGGATTTGCTGGCTGGAGTGGGTGGGCACCCGTCTGTCCTCCGGCGGCATTTCCATGTAATTGCCATACACCTCTGTCAGTATCTGATGCCATCCCTTAGGTATCATCAGGCGGGTATCCTCAAAATCCGAGTCCTCCACCTGGTCGCAGCAGGATTTATCCACAGTCACATACAGATAATCCGGCTGATAGTTACTGTAATAGCGCAGACTCCCCTTGCTATGCCTGTCCTTCAGGGCAGCTGCCTTCTGCATGGCAAAGATAAGCTTCATGGGCACCAGGCGGCCTGCAGCAGCCAGCCCTCCCACGAAGATCTTGTGAATCAGGCTGTATTTGCCAAAATCCAGCTTATACCTGTGCCCCATGGCCATGCCATACACTGCCTTGTGCAGGAAACGGGTAAATTCCGCCCCTGCCCTGGAGGCAGGAAGTTTGTCCAGAATGAACAGATCCACCCATATATGATTCAGCTTTCCCTCATAGTACTGCATTTCCGGGCTGTCCTCATGGCATTTACTTTTTTTGTAAATGATTCTGGGAGTAAAATCATAAAATGCCTTTCCGCCCCTGTAACTGTCCGGCTCCAGCAGCTCCATGGTATCCGGCAGCTCCCTTGGAGCCACCTTCATAAATGCCTCATACTGGTTCCTGGTAAACGCCACATCCGCGTCATCATCCCAGGGGATGAACCCCTTATGGCGTACAGCGCCTATAAGGGTGCCCGCGTCCAGCATGTAGCGGATATTATACTTGCGGCAAATCCGGTCTATCTCTTTTAATATGGTCAAGTTAGCCTCATGGACCCGGCTCATATCATAGGTTTTCATCATAATCAGCGCTCCTGCCCTTTATTCCTGCCGTGTTTACGGCACGGTGCCTAATCGGTTCCCGCAGAGTCCCTATGCGCACTCCACTGCTTCCTTAATAGTCCTGGCCATATAGTCGATCATCTCATCTGTCATTCCCGGATACACACCCACCCAGAATGTGTCGGCCATAATGCGGTCCGTGTTGTCCAGGCTGCCCACAATACGGTATCCCTGGCCTGCTGCCCGCATTTCATCAAAACAGGGATGCTTTGTCAGATTGCCTGCAAACAGCATTCTGGTCTGCACGCCCTTTTTCTCCACATACTGGACAACCTTATTCCGCTCAACGCCTTCCCTGCACGTAATCAGGAAACCGAACCAGCTGGGCCTGGAATGCGGGCAGGCTTCCGGAAGAATCAGCTGTTTCTCTGTTCCCTCAAGTCCTGCCTTCAGGCGGTCGAAATTGTGACGGCGCCGCTCCACAAAGGATGGGAATTTATCCAGCTGGGCGCATCCAATGGCGGCCTGCATGTCCGTTGCCTTCAGGTTATACCCGAGATGGGAATACACGTATTTGTGGTCATACCCCAGGGGAAGCTCCCCGAACTGTCTGTCAAACCTGTGTCCGCACATATTGTCGCGGCCTGAGGGGCATACGCAGTCGCGGCCCCAGTCGCGGAAGGATCGGATGATTTTATTGAGAAGGGGATTGTCCGTATAGACAGCACCTCCCTCGCCCATGGTCATGTGGTGGGGCGGATAGAAGCTGGATGTGCCGATGTCACCGATAGTACCTGTAAACCGGGTCACTTCCTTTCCGTCCTCTTCCATGGTATACTGGGTACCCAAAGCGTCGCAGTTGTCCTCCACCAGCCACAGGCCATGCTTCTCGCAGAATGCCTTCACTGCCCTTAAATCGAAAGGATTTCCAAGGGTATGGGCAATCATCACTGCCTTGGTCTTTTCAGACAGGGCCTCTTCCAGCTTTTCCGCATCAATGTTATACTGGGGAATCGTCACATCCACAAACACCGGCACTGCGCCAAACTGGATAGCAGGGGCCACCGTGGTTGGAAACCCGCAGGCAACCGTGATGATTTCATCTCCCCTTTTTACCCTGCGCTCCCCCAGCAAAGGGGATGTCAGCGTCATGAAGGCCACCAGATTGGCGGAGGAACCGGAGTTCACCAAGGAGCAGAAACGCACGCCCAGATAGTCTGCCAGCTTCTTCTCAAATTCATCGGTGTATCTGCCGGAGGTAAGCCAGAATTCCAGTGAGCTGTCTACCAGGTTTACCATCTCCTTATGGTCATAGACCCTGGAAGCGTAGGGAATGCGGTCACCCTCCTGAAAAGGCCCCTTTTTATTGTGATAGGTGTCGCAGTATTCGGCCACCATGTCCAGAATCTGCTGCCTTGCTTCTGTCTCTGTCTTATGTTCAAATGCCATGTTCATTTCTCCTCTTTACGAAAAAAATTCTGTTATCTGCCGGTCCATAACCTCCAGCATATCCTCACCGTCCAGATAAGCCCTGGACCACTCTACTGTCTTTTCAACAGCTTCCTCTACCCCATATCTGGGACGCCAGCCAAATACCGACTTTATTCTGGAACAATCCAGCTTCAGAAAATTGGCCTCATGAGGGCCTCCGTCATACTGATTCACCCATTTTACATCCCCGCCCCAGAGCCGGCAGAACATATCCACCAGGCATCCTGTGGTCACGCAGTCCTTATCATCAGGCCCCACATTATAATACCCCTGGTATCGTCCATCCTCATACTGCCTCATGGCAATGGTAAGATACACGGCCAGCGGCTCCAGCACCAGCTGGTAGGGCCTGGTGGAATGGGGATTCCTTACAATGATATCTTTCCCTGTTGCAGCTGCCCTGATACAGTCAGGAATAATCCTGTCGTTGGCAAAATCGCCGCCCCCAATGACATTGCCTGCCCTTGAGGTGGAGACAGCACACCGCCCGTCACCAAAAAATGATTTCTGATAGCTGTGGGTTACCAGCTCGGAACAGGACTTACTGTTGGAATAGGGATCGTATCCATCCAGAGGATCGCATTCCCTGTACCCATACTCCCACTCCCGGTTCTCATACACCTTGTCCGTGGTCACATTGAGAAAAGAGCGCACACTGTCCGTCAGTCTGACGCACTCCATCACGTTCACGGTCCCCATGACATTTGTCTCATAGGTATACACCGGATCCTTATAAGAATCCCTGACAATGGGCTGGGCCGCCAGATGAAACACCACCTCCGGCCTCACCCGTTCAAACACATCCCTAAGCCCCTGTAGATTCCGGATATCTCCAATCACGCTGTCCATCACATCCTCCAGCCCGGCAATCTCAAACAGGCTGGGATCCGTAGGCGGTTCCAGGGAATACCCCGTCACCTGAGCCCCGGCAAGCGTCAGAATCCTGCAAAGCCAAGCCCCCTTAAACCCGGTATGCCCCGTCACAAGCACCCTTTTATCTCTATAAAAATCCATCAATTCCTTCATCTTCATAAAAAAATCCTCTCATCCAACTTCCAACCATCCACAAAAACCCTTCCGAACCACCTTACCGCACACCATCTGCTGCTCACCACTTACCGCCTGCCGCACACCGCCTGCCGCACACCGTCTGCCCTACACAACTCCCCTCAGCATCTTCTTCCTACGGCATTCGAGGAAGCCCAGCATGGTTCCAGGCGTGCTTCCTGCTGAAACCATTTTACACGCCGGCACTTAGGCGCGGTCTTTCACGCGTCTTAGTACCGCTGCGTGTAAACCGAGCGAGAGCGTGTTTCATCAGGGAGCACGCCTGGAACCATGCGGACCCCCGCGAATCCCCACGTCCCTCCTCTACCAAATCTTCCAGGGCGCCCTGCCCGACTGCCACAATCCCTCCAGCTTATTCATCTCACGCTGTGTATCCATGCACTGCCAGAATCCGCTGTGGTAGAAGGATTTAAGCTGTCCCTCCGCCGCCAGTTTCTGCATAGGTCCCTGCTCGAACACAGTGGAATCCCCTTCCAGATAATTAAATATCTCAGGATTCATCACCATGAATCCGCCGTTAATCAGGGCACCGTCATTATCCTCCTTTTCCCGGAAGGACAGAACCGTATCATTTTCGTCGATATCCAGAACGCCCTTCATCTGTCCGATGTTGACTGTTGTGATAGTAGCTGTCCTGCCATGGGATTTATGGAAACGCACCAGTTCATCCAAATCCACTGTTGACACGCCGTCCCCATAGGTCAGCATAAAAGGCTCATCCCCCACAAAAGGCTGGATACGCTTTACACGCCCGCCTGTCATGGTGTTGAGTCCGGTGTCCACCAACGTTACCTTCCACGGCTCGGAATAGTTATTGTGGACTTCCATCTTATTGTTAGCCAGATCAAATGTTACATCTGAGGTGTGAAGGAAATAGTCTGCGAAAAATTCCTTCACCACATACTGCTTATAACCCAGACAGATAATGAATTCATGGAATCCGAATTCCGAATAATACTTCATGATATGCCACAATATGGGTTTTCCCCCAATTTCTATCATAGGCTTTGGTTTCAGATGGCTCTCCTCGCTGATTCTGGTACCAAGTCCTCCTGCTAATATTACTACCTTCATCTCTGTCCTCCATTGTATTTCCGGCACATTGTATTCCAGCCGCATTCTATACTGCCTGTACTCTTTCCTGCCCGCATTCCATCCTGCCCGCACTCTTTCCTGCCTGCATTTCATCCTGCCTATATTCTTTCCCGCTCACATTCCATCCTGCCCGCATCCTACTCCCGGAACACATTCAGCTTGTTCTCTTCCAGTATCCGGAACGCGTTCTGTATCTTGTCCAGTCCTTTGCGGTATTCAAACTCTGTCTCCAGTTCTTCTCCCCTGTCCTTTAGCTCCTCACGGCTCATTCCGGGGACCTCCAGGGCCAGCCGGGCCTTTCTCTCAAAGCTTTCCTCCCTGCTGGGCGCTTTCTGGATCTCACGATAAGTAGTATAACCATTTCCCATAAGGATTGCAAGGCAGAATAGAGCCATGCCCCACCGGTATCCTCTGTCTGTCCTCTCCTTCATCTGCCACGCCAGGGCAAAGGTAAGTATAATTCCCAATATTCCCACCTGAAACTGCAGGGCATAGCGGGAACTTAACGCATAACTTTCTTTCTCAAATATATACCGGGAAATGAAAATGATTACATGGTTCATCCCTCCTCCCGCCAACAGCATCAGGGGCATAATGGTCCTCTCATACAGTCGGAACCGGAAATTAATCCATAAGGCCATCAGATAGCCGCAGACCACAAACAGGCCCAGAACATAACACATCCGGTTGCTGAGAAGGCCGTTTTCCATGAAACGTTCCAGTTCCTCCCCTCCCACCAGGACTCCCGCAAAGGACTTTAACAGAAAACGGATGGGGAATGTGGGATTTTCAGCCAGTATCGTGCCCAGGGAACGTCCTGTGGCTCCCGCGTGTTCCTCCACCGCCATGGAATTGCTCAGCATATACAGAAGAAGGGGCAGCAGGGCGCAGGCCATATAGGCCAGATACCGCATATCCCAGGAACCCTGCCCCCTTCTGCCCGGGCAGTCCTTACGCTTCCTCCGGTCCATCACCATGCAGAACCCATAGGATAGCAGCAGCGTGGCCGCATAGACCGCACAATACGGGCCGGCAGTACCCAGTATAATAAGCCAAGGCAGTACCAGCAGCTTTAACCGGTCCCGTCCTTTTTCCTCTCCTGCCCACACCCGGTCCAGGACCAGCTCATGGTAGTAGAAGCAGGCAAAGGCAAAGAAATGGGACCATCCGCTTCCATTGGTAAGCATTTCCCATTTATTCAGGCTGAACATCACTGCCATCAGCAGCGCAAACCAGAGGCATCCGATTTTCCTGCTCCTGCAGTAAGCGGCAAATACCCAGCCTGCCAGCCCCAGGCTCACCACGCCCAGAACACGTTCCAGGGTTATGGTAAAGCCAAATAACTCCACATTGACAATCCGGCAGAGATAATTGATCGGGATGCGTGTCAGGACATCCGGCACAAAAAACTTCTCCGGATTCCATACATCCGGCAGATAGCTGTTCACCAGCCGGATGTAGTCTGAGTACACCACATCGCAGGTGGCGCTTTTCACATACCAAAGGCAGAATAAGATGCCTGCAAGCGGAAGAAGCCAATATATGATTTTCCTGTTTCGTTCTGCTTTCATGGTTATCCTGCTCCTTTCTCATTCCCTATGTCTTTCCCGGAAACCGGTTCTTATCTGACCGTCAAATGCACTATCGCTGCCAGCCGGTCCTCTCCCCTCTGTTCCTGGGCATTCTGCATAAAGAAATTATATTCAAAGGTCAGGTGCACCGTCTGCCACGGCTCGGCCTGAATGGTTGTATTTACAACATTGGACCGCACCGGCAGATAACGCGGCTCCTCCTTATCCTTTGTAATCCTAACAGCCTCGCCGCCGCTCATGATTCCGGGATATACCACCTCCAGGTCAATCACGCCTGTCTCACCGGCCATGACCGTCAGGCTGGCATGTTCATCCATCCAGCCGTCGCTGTAGTAGCCGTAATCCACCTGGAGCTTCATTTCCCTTACAATCTCCGTGATATCCTGGAATCCCTCATGGTCCGGGTCTTCCCGCAAAACCAGCATCCTGTCATCCACCAGACCGATATCCCGGATATTTTCTATGAACTCCACCCTGGTTCCTTCTGCTGCCCGTTCCCTGTCAAACACCTTGAAAAAGGTTCTGGCCGTGAAATCGCTCATCTCATAGCTGTCACCTATGATGTAAATGGTTTTGCCGAATATGCCGTCCCCATATCTTCCGTAGGTCTCCTCGGCCAGCGAATTATACCGCAGCTGGTTGGGCCAGAGATACAGCTTGGGATAGTCCGCCCGGTAATACAGCTCCACCGGAAGCATGAATACCACATAGCAGGCAAAGGCCGCCCCCCAGGGCCAAAGCCGTTTCAGATACAGCTCCGGCTTTACTCCCTCTGTCAGTTCCCCGTACATATAAGCCAGGAATAAAAGGGCGGATACCAGGGATACATACACCCAGCGCATCTCCACCCGTATGGTGACGCTGGAGGACGCAATACACAGCCCGGTAAACAGGATGAACAGAGTGCTGTTCTTCAGCATCTGAACACGGTACTCCTTCCGCTTCTCCCTTACAAGCTTCACCAGAAATGCCAGAACAATAACCGCGATGCAGGCATCCGCCAGGAGCACCAGCCCCTTTATGGCCAGGGGACTCTGCCCCCATGGACAGCCATTGAGATGTTCCGGTCCCGCATTGATGCCGAACACATAGGCAATCTGGCTCAGGGCGTATTTGAAGGTGTCCGCCAGGCTGAAGGTATCTGCCACCTGGGTTCCTCCTGTGCCTGCCGGCAGAATACTTCCTATCGTAAAGGCGCGAATGATTTGGACCAGAAGGAAGGATAACAGACCGGCTCCCCATTCCCACAGCTTCCTGCTCCTCTTAAACAGCAGGACCAGAAGAAGCAGAGGAAACAGAGCCATATAGCGTTCATGTACAAAGCATACCCCAAAGTAGAGCACGCAGGAAAGGTAGAAGTATACATGGCTGTCCTTCTCATTGAGATACCGGAACAAATACCAGAGAATCATAACAGCCATCCACAGGGCCATGGTTTCCATAAGCCCCAGCACCTGTCCAATCTGGTAATAGGCCATGCGGCTGATTAAAAACATGGAGCCGCACAGGAAGCCGATTCCCTTTGCCCTGGACAGCCTTCGGCCGATGAAATATATGCTCCAGGACACGGCTGCGTTTAACAGGATGTTAAAGGGCACGAACCAACCCACATGATTCCTGACCACTGCCATCTCCAGCCAGGCGGCCAGATAATACAGAAAGCGGAACCGGGTGCTGCCCACCGGAAACACATACTGAAGGAAACTCTGCTCCCCGTAGCAGGACCAGAAGTACAGGTCATCCATATATAACCCCTTTATTTCGATTCCTCTGTTGACCCACACTGCCATGGCAAGCAGAATACCCATGAATATTACATGGTCCTTCCACTCATATTTCTTTTCCATCCTGGAGAACCCAATCCTGGTTCTCGTACTCTCTTTTGCCTCCAATGTAAGCGCCTCCTTCTGGCTGTCAATCAAGTTCCGTCATGCTGTAGTTTTCCCTGAACTCCTCAAGGGCCTGTTGGGAATCATCCGGCGGTCCGGCGTCAAGCGTAACCCTGGCCGTCATATTTCCCCATTCATAGTGAATATCAGAAAGGCTTCCCTCCGCAATCATATCCTCAATCATCTGCAGGGCCCTGTCCTGTCCTGCCAGGTATCCGGCTTCCACGAAGAAATACTCCGTACCGGCATATCTCAGAAACTCCTCAAAGTATGCCAGCCGCTTTACCAGGTATACATTTCCTCCGCTTCCGGTCACATCGTAGTAGCTCTGGACGCTGCACGGCAGATCCAGGACCCTGGGATGCCTCCCGAATGCAAGGACACGGCTCCTGGGTGTAAACATACAGGAAAGGGTAAGGCTGCCCTCTCCGGCCCTTCTGTCCAGCATTTCCCTGCGGTGGTCGTAATAGCCCATATGACGCAGGCTCACAGGCGTAAAGCCCGGCACTCCGGCCCAGCCAGTGGTACAGGTCACCGCTGTATTCACTGCAAAAAATAAAACCAGCACCAGAGACAGGGACCGCCTGACTGCGGGTCCCCAGTTCTGCCTCCATCCCATTCTCAGCGCGCTGATAACCAGAACAGCATAAAACAGGATGAAATAATTCCCGTCCACCTGATACAGAGTATAGATGCTTGCCAGGGAACCAAGGGCCAGAACCGGAATCAGGATACAGTCAAAGAGATTCAGGGGATGCCGGAGGCCCCGTCTCCCCGCCTTCCAGGAAACAGCAAGCCAGATGACAAGAAAAACCGTCACAATTCCGGTACCCCATGCAATGATTACATGGGCCATATCCTCTGTTACAGGGGCAAACAGGATTCCCCATACCCGCGACCACAGCCGCGAACATTTTTCTCCCGCAGTCAGGGCAGACGGATCTCCAATCACATGGTTAAAGGTGTAAGGATATTTCACCCTGCATCCCGCCTTCTCAAAAAATCCGGCAAATATGGATGTAACAGGCACGCCGGTAAGAAGCCATGTGCGGTACCACAATCCGGCCGCCGCTGCTCCCGGTATCAGAAGGAGGCAAAAGCCTCTCCTGTCTCCAACCCTTAAACGGCGGGTAAGAAACAGACACACAAGGGCCACTCCGCCCAGAGCCGTTGAAAACACCAGGGCCGTTGGCTTATACACCAGGGTCAGCAGGTAGGTGCTGACAGCCATGGAAAGCCAGGGTATATTTTTGGCAGAACTGCTTTTCTTCCCCTGTTCCCCATCCCAAAGTGCGAAGCAGATAAAGTCATAAATGATGAGCTGGTGCAGCAGCGTAATATTATCGCTTTTTGCAGTGGCCGCCATATTCATGATTCCCGGAATAGCGGCAAGGATGGCTACTGCCAGGATTCCTTTTACCTGCCCGCAGTATCTTCCCACTATATCTGCTGCCAGGAGGAGAATCCCCACGGTACACCACAGAGAAAAGGCCAGGACAAATCCATAGGTTGGAGTCCCGCTCAGAGGGAGAACCAGGACTTCCAGGCCTTTGCTGTAGGTATAAACCAGGTTAATCATGCCCAGATTCTCGTAAATTCCCTTTCCGTTATCCAGTACATAGGCGGAGCGCAGGCCGTAGTGGAGTGAATCATAGTCCAGTTCAATGTTCATGCGGCCCGCCTGAATCAGAACCATGGTAATGATGAAGGCAAGTAAGGCGGCCTGGGCCATGCTCTCACTTCTTCCCTTATCTGCACTGTTCTTCACAGCCTTCAGCCATGCCCCGGGTAAAACCTGTTTGTTTCTGCGTCCCCAAAGGATTTCCAGGACCACGGCCGTCAGGGCCATGACTGCGGCCAGTCCCCTCCACAGCATCAGCCCGCCATGTCCCGTAAGGGATACAAGGCATACCAAAACCATCCACAGGGCGCTTCCCAGCACAAGGCACATGGATGTACGCTGCAAAAAGGGAATGGGAGCGGAAAGCTGCCTTTCTTCTAAGAACAGCCGGAGAAGCTGTCTCCCTGCCAGTATGAGAACCGCCATATATATGCCGGATACCGCCAGGGGCAGGAAAATACGGTGGCACCAGGTAAACAGCACGATTCCCGCTGCCAGTCCCAGAGCCCTGACACCCCTGTGTGAACCTGTCCCTGGCTTTTTCCCTCTCCCGCCGGCCAGACAGAACAGGTTCCAGAAAAACACAAGGACCACCTCTGCCATCATAAGAAGGGTCCGAGTATTCCGAAGCACCGGCTCCAATGGGCCCCAGAGCAGCACCCCGAACACCGTCACAGCCAGGACAGCCAGCCCTGCCGCCCCTATGATGATTGCAAGTATCTTATCGTTTTTACCAGTTTCCATGCAACAAATCCTTATCCCTGCATTTTTCTTTCTGATTCGTACCAATTTCCCAGTCCCGGAAACCGCTACTCATACTCTCCGTAAGCCTTCTTATAAAAGCCCATGATAATGTCCGCCACCGGCTCCGGCCAGAAACGGCAGAACATTTCCCGCTCCTCCGCAAACCGGCGGTTATCCCTGATACATGCCTTTGTGGTGGCATCCTCATGGACCCGGTAATAGAGAAGAGGCCGCTCATCGCAGATAAAACGTCCCGGTTCCTCTGCCAGCCTCACAAGATTGTCCCAGTCCAGGGCAAAACTGTACTCTGAGCGTACAAAGGGTTCACCCAGCACCGCCTTGTGATAGGTGGTGGCCGGACAGCATATGGGGTTGCCCAGGACAAAGGCCAGCTTCTTTACCCAGGCCCTGTCGTTCATCTGCGGAAACCGCAGGGGCGTCCTCAGAATCCGCTTAATCCAGAGCATGGCATCACCGGTGATGAGCGCTCCCTGTTTCACAATCACATAGTCCGTTGTAAAAACAGTCATATCCGGATATCTCCTATGGGCTGCCAGAAGTCTCGCGCTGTAATCACGGTGGTACATGTCATCCTGGTGCGCAATGGTAACCAGCTCGCCCTCCGCCATGGAATATGCAAAATTCCAGTCATCCTTTATGCCGCTCTCCCCCTGCCGTACACAGACCTGCAGGCCGTATTTCCAGGCCAGCCGGTCAATATAGCTGCTGGGAGTGGACGTGCAGATAATGATATGGGACGGGACGGTCTGGGCCTTAAGAGAGCGGATGCACTGCTCCAGATAAGGCGAGTCCTTATAGGCGCATACGGCAAATACATGCTTATACCTCATAAAAATGTTCCTCCAGCATCAGGCACAGGGTATGATAGATGGGAAGGTGCAGCTCCTGGATTTTAAATGTCTCATCAGAAGGCACCACGATGGAGCAGTCGCAGGCTCCCGCCATCTTCCCCCCGTTTTTGCCGGTAAGGCCAATGGTTTTAATGCCGGACGCCTTTGCCACGGCAACGGCATACATCACATTCTCAGCATTGCCCGAGGTGGAAATACCCATAAATACATCTCCCTTTTTTCCATAGCCGTACAGCTGCTGCGCATAAATCATTTCACCGTTTACATCATTTAAGAACGCGGTGGCCAGTCCCGCGTGACCGGTAAGGGCAATTGCGGGAAGGCCTCCCTGTAGGCAGGATGCCAGCTCTTCCCCCCGCTTTTCGTCTGCTTCCTGAAGCGCAGCCGCGAATTCATTGGACACCGGGCGGCGTTTTACAAATCCCTTCATCAGCTCACCCACAATGTGCTCGCTGTCTGCGCAGCTTCCGCCATTTCCCGCTATCATCAACTTGCCGCCGCCTGCGTAACAATCCCGCAGGATTTCATATGCGGCCAGCACATCGCCCTTTACTGCCTCCAGAACCGGATACCGGCTGGTCAGTTCCTCCAGATACTCCATCTCTTTCATCTTACGTCCGCCTGTCCTTTCTCAATAATCCACTGAGCTGCCTTTACGAGATCCTCCGCGTAAAAATCATATACCGGAGGTATCCCTTCCTTCTCCTCCTGGCTGCGAATCCCGCTTCCATAACCGGTTCCCACCAAAATGGTGGTCAGGCCGTAGTTATTCCCGGCCTCCACATCCAGCAGTTTATCTCCTATCATAAAGGAATGAGCCTTATCCACTTCAAACCGCTGTGCGGCCTCCTCAAACATGCCGGTACCCGGCTTGCGGCAGCTGCACTCCTTCTTATATGGGCCGATTCCGTGCTCCGGATGATGGGGACAGTAATAAAATGCGTCAATGGACGCCCCCATGCACTCCAGGATATGGTTCATATAAACATGAAGGTTCTTCACGTCCTCCTCCCCATAATATCCCCTGGCCACTCCTGCCTGATTGGTAACCACCACCAGACGGTACCCTGCCTCCTTTAACATCCGCAGCGCTTCCGGCACTCCAGGAAGGAGCTTAAGGTCCGAAGACCTGTGCAGATAGTGCACTTCCTCATTCAGAGTCCCATCCCGGTCCAAAAAAACAACTCGATCCATTGCACATCCATCCTGTATGTTATATTCCTTGTGTGAATCCTGTCCGGTAATTTAACATTAAATGTTAAACCGGTACTCGCCATTAGGCATATGGACCTTCACCTGATCATACTGCCATCTGGACTCGTCTGCCACCCAGCTCTGGGCGCCCCGCAGTTCAAAATTCCAATCCGCCAGCTGTCCGCCTGCCTGCTCCATACGGGCAGCCACCTTGTGGCGCACATTGTATGGACAGTACATGAGTAAGTACCCGCCTCCGCCTGCTCCCAGAAGTTTGCCTCCCAGGGCGCCTGCCTTCAGGGCCTCATCATACAATTGGTCAATCTGGGGATTTGTTATCTTGCTGCTCATGCGCTTCTTGCTCTGCCAGCCATAGTCCAGAAGCTTGCCGAAACTGTGGAGATTTCCCTTTAACAGCTCATCCTTCAGGGCATAGGCCAGGGCCTTTACCTCACACATGGCCTCAAAGGCGTCCTTTTTCTCATAGTTTTGCACCTGGTCCTTGATAATATTGGCAGAGACATGGATTTTTCCGGTATAACAGAGAAGGAGATTATACTGGAGCTCATGTATGATGTCCTTTTTAATGCGCAGAGGGTTAACCACCACATTGTTGCGTCCGTGGAACTCAATAAAATTGAATCCTCCAAAGGTAGCCGCATACTGGTCCTGGTACCCGCCGTCAATCTTTAAATCCAGGCGCTCCACCTGATAAGCCAGGTCAGCCAGGGCATAGGCATCCATCATCACTCCCTTCCAGCGGGCCATGGCAGTGAGCATAGCCACCATAACCGTGGACGAAGTCCCAAGGCCGGATCCGGGAGGCGCATCGCACTGGAGATACACTTCACAGCCCTGGTCAATACCCATGGCATTAAGAGCCGCTGTTACCAAATCCAGTTTTCCGTCATACACATAATTTTCCCTGGTATTATATTTCACTGTCATATCAAAGTCCAGGGAATGAACCACAATCTGGTCGTCCTCCCTGGGCACAATGGAACAGTAGGCATATTTATTGATGGTGCTTCCGATGATGGCCCCTCCCTGCTCCTCGCAGAATGGTGCCACATCCGTACCGCCGCCTCCAAAGCTGACCCTTAAAGGCGCCCTTCCTCTGATTACCATATGTGTCTCCTCTCTCTGTCTTTCGTTTAGGTTGTCAAATGACCACTTTATTCCTCACATCCTCCTGAAACTGGAAATACGCCTCCGGAATGCCAATGTCAATAAAATATCCGTCATTGACAAAGCCTCCCAGGCGCCTTCCCTCTGACAGCCACTTAGGGATCATGTCATTTTCCAGCGACACCTTTCCCTCGGGTATCTCATCCAGCAGCTGCTGTTTCATAAGGTAAATGCCTCCGTTGATTGTCCCTTCCCTTGCATCCTCTGTCTTTTCATTAAACCCGGTCAGGAATCCGTCACGGTCCAAAATTGCCTGTCCGTACCGCGAAACATCAGGCACCCTGCGCAGTACCAGAGCCATATCCAGATTCTGGCTGTCCTGCTGTCTCAGGAGCCGGGTATAATCAATCTGGTAAAATGTATCCGCGTTCAGCACATAAAAACGATCCTCTGTAATAAACCTGCCTGCATTCTTAATGGCCCCGGCCGTTCCCAGAAGCGTCTCCTCATAAGCATACCCGGCATGGAACCCGAAAGCCGCCCCATCGCCGAAATGCTCCTCCACCATAGTTCCCTTATATCCCACGGCAAAGACAATATCCGTAATCCCGTGGCGGACCAGCTCACGGGTCACATATTCCATAAAAGGCTTCCCTTCAATCAACGCCATTGGCTTGGGCCGGTCGCTCACCACACTGCGAAGCCTGGTCCCCAGACCGCCGGCCAACAAAATAGCCTGCATTCAACATTCCCTCCTGTACTGTGGGCCTTAAACGCGGCTGCATTATCCAGACATGCCGGCTGTGCAGCCCACGCAGCCCTGAAGAATCAACGAAAGTCTCCCTCTACCACCTTCCAGGCCCCGTCCAGACTGTAGTGTTTCTTAATATAATCCTGGGTCCTGCGGCAAAGCTGGTTTAAACGTTCATTGTCCTGATATAATTTAACGGTCTTGCCGGCAAACAGCTCTGCCTGGTCCTCTATTTCCAGCACGGTGTCCGCAAAGGGAATCCCCTCTGCCCCTGTGGATGTGGTCACAATGGGCGCTCCGTTGTATATAGCTTCCACTACCTTACCCTTCACGCCGGCTCCGTATCTGAGCGGCACCACCACCACCCTGCAATGGCCATAAAGCTGCGCCAGCTCCTCCTCGCTTACAAAACCTTTGATAATGATTCCATTGCCCGGCTCCTCCAGGGCCTTGATTTCATCTGTCACCCTGGATCCTGCCACATAAAATTTCACATCCGGCAGTTCCCTGCGTATAAGCGGGAATATTTCTCTGGCAAACCACAGCACTGCATCCGCATTGGGCGGATGGGCGAAACCGCCTACAAACAGCAGTCCTTCCCTCTCTGCAAAGTCATCCTGTATGTTATCCAGAAAGGTGTCATAGACATACGCCGTAATGGCCTTTGCGGGAATGCTTCCGTCAATGGCGTGTATGGCATTGATTTCCACATAGGAAGGATAATAGGAAACAGCTGCCTTGTGCATCATGGTCAGCTCCACGGATTTCCAGTAATCCGCCTCCCTCTTGATGTTGATATCCCCGGTCAGCTCATATTCCCTTCCCAGACGCAGAAAGTGCAGGTCGTGTCCATAGTAAATCACCTTCATATTGGTGTAATCTTTTATAAAATCCACATATTTGGTGGCAATATGGGGACGGTTCAGGTACGCAAATGATATCTCGTCTCCATTTGTCTTTAACCAGTCCCATATGCCTGCTGCGTATGTGTCTCCGTAGAGTACCTCAATTCCCATTTGCAGAAGGGTGGTGGTATAGGGCTCCTCATGAAGGAAATTATCTCCCAGGAACTTTACCACATAGCCCTTTTTCAGAAACATCTTCAGGTACTGGTAGGTTGTCTTGGATCCCGCGTCCCTGTCAAAGGTGGGCACATAGTGGTCCACCACCAGGATAATTTTCTTTCCCTGGCTGCGCTCCCTGGCCCTGAACGGATTGGGATTTCCGGTGTTGACGCACTGCTTTTTGAATTCCTCAGCCCATTTCTCCTTCAGCTTTTCACTGTTTTCCACCTGGTAGCGTTTCAGGCCGGTTCCGTTTACATCTGTACCGTTGGAAACGCCCTCAAAGTGGATTACCTTGGAGAGAGGCTGGTATACAACCCTGTATCCGGCCTTTCTCACCTCAAAAGCCAGGTCCGAATCCTCGCAGTAAGCCGGGGCAAACCGCTGGTCAAATCCGCCGATCTGCTTCCACAGGGCCGTGCTCAGAAGGATGGCTGCCCCTGATATATAGTCTACATCCTTTACATAATTATATTCCGCCTTGTCCGGATCATCCAGACGGCCGTAGTTCCAGCCGGAACCATCGCTCCAGATAATGCCTCCTGCTTCCTGCAGGCGTCCGTCCGGGTACACCAGCTTGGAACCCACCATGCCAATGGTGGAATCGGACTCAATCAGGTTCACCAGGGAAGAGAGCCAGCCCTCTGTCACCTTGGTGTCATTGTTGAGGAACATGATGTATTTTCCCCTGGCAGCCTTTGCCGCCTGGTTGCAGTTGCGCAGGAACCCCTGATTTGTCTCATTTCTGCAGATTACAAGACCCTCTGCATACCGGCTCAGCTCTGCTGTTGCATCGGTGGACACATCATCGGCAATGATGACCTCGTAGGTGACATCCTTTGTAAACTCCAGGATGGACTGGAGACATGCATAGGTATAGTGGACCTGATTATAACAGGGAATCACGATGGAAACCATTGGGCCGTCCCACGTTTCGCCGCTGCCAGAGTCCATATATCCTCCCTTGCCCGGTACACTGGGGAATACCAGCCTGCCGTATTTGAGATAATCCTCGCCAATCTTAAAATCGCCTTCTATCTGGTTGCGTCCCTCTTTGGTGGCGTACAGCCTTCCGTAACGCACCGGGTGCTTCACTGTGTTAAAACAGTAGTTGAGTATCTTGCGCTTGCGGGTTCCCCTTGGAAATGCTCTGTTGACCTGGGCTCCCAGCTTGCGCCGGGCCTTGAACACAAGGGCTTCATGCCCGTTGAGATAGGTTGCCAGCTTGCCCAGCTCGTCGATTTCATGGCGCAGGTCCTTAATCATCACTTCCAGATTTGCCACATGGTTATTGGTCAGGCGCTGCACCTCCTGCTCTTTGCGGATCTGCAGGTTCTTTTCCTCCACCTCTGCCTGAAGCTGGCTGATGCGGTCCTTTGCCTGGGAGAGAGCCTGGTCCGTCTCCTTAAGCTCAGACAGGGTCGTCACTTTCTGCTGGTAATTCACCAGGTATCCCTGGACAGCGTCCCCGTGGACATAGGACTGGAATGCGTCCTCCATGGATGCGTACACAGACGCCATCTCGCTTCCTATGCCAAACTCCTGTAAAAATTCTTCCAGGCCGGCATATGACATCAATCCCTGGTATTTATAATAGAAATAAGCCAGATTGCGGTACTGTACAAAGCGGGCAGGAACCGGGAAATCAAAGACCCATTCATAGTCCAGGCAGTATAGTTTCTCATCCCCGTCCTTTTCTGTAATCATCAGATTCTCAAAGAGCCCGTCAATGTTGCTTACTTTATAAGAAACATCATCTATATCCGGAACCGGCCCAAAGGTCCGGGTAAACTCCGGCGTCAGGGCAAAGGGAACAATCTGATCCTCCGCCACATCGTAAAGAAACTGAAGCGCCGCCTTAATTTCCTCCACAGGCGCCCTTCCGTCTCTGATGCACCGGCCCAGACGTTCTGCCAGGGTAATGCCTTCCAGGAAAACAAACTCCACCTTGCTGCCGTCTGCGGATATCTCCGGCTCCAGGATTCTGACCCTGGGGTTGAGCTGCCTTAACTGCCGGCACTTATTTTTCAGGGAAAGGATGTGGTATCTTCCTGCGCTTTCAAGGGCAGCCTTCTCCACCCGGCGCTCTCCGTCCAGTTCCCCCATGGTGGTGCGGATGCGGAATTCCTCTTTTCTGGTACGGTTATACTTGGCGAAAATGGTTTTCTCCTGCCGGCCGTCCTTAGATGCAATAATCAGGAAGGAATTGGCAAACCGGCCAAAGTCATTTTCCTCAATCAGACGGTCATATACCTCCCCTTCATTGAGGCAGGCATACCGCGGACCGTCATAGGACACAGACGGGCTGGTGATGTCTCCCTTTCCCGGCAGATACCGGTCTGAGTAGAGTGATATGGGCATTCTGTGGTCGGGCACCGGATAATAGAAGTCCGCCCGGGCAAGTCCTGCTTCCCGGCAGGCTTCCTCCGCCTGTTTTCTGGTACAGAAGCCTTCCTCATGGTCTGCCCCTGCCAGGTACCTGAGCCCCAATGCATTTTCACACGCAATGACCAGACGGCCTTCCTGTTTCAGAAAGGAGGCGCCAAAGGCAGCTGCGTCCTGTATTTCCTGGCCTTTTCTGAGTCCGGCCATGACCACAAGGTCAAATGACGGCTCCGGCTGTCCTGTCTCAGCCCCTGCCTTATAGCCATATGTGATATTGGTGTAAGTCTTGTTGCGCTCCTGATTTACAGCCAGGTTTTCATCTGCTTCGTCCATCACTGCCACATGGGCGCACCTGGAGGCCAGCAGTCCTGTCAGAACGCCATAGCCTGAACCAATCTGAAGCACTTCCCCGCAGCCAGTATAATCCAGCCACTCCAGAAGATTCTCCCTTATATCAGACAGGGCGTGGAGCACCTCCGGCCCGTACTGGCTGTCCAGGGCCTTCCTGATGCCCTCAGGACTGCTTCCGTATTGTCTGAATAAATCTAATATTTCATAACTGATATCCTTCATGGAAAGTTATAATCCTCCGTTCACAGTTGGGCCCGCATTACCGGCCTCTATCTTCCCGGCCTCTATCTTCGCAGCCTTTACCTGGGACTCCATATCATACACCCCAACCGTATTTTTATTGGAAATAACCGTAATATTGGTCACGTTGTACAGGCGGTGGTACACCACATGCTCTCCCTGCTCAAAACCGGTGCAGCTCATGCTCAGCAGATACTCCCCGCCCTGAAGTGTCATTTTCTGGGTGAATTCCACCACATACTCATCCCCGCTCTTCACAGGCTGGATTTCGGCACCTTCAAACATGGTGTTGGTGCCGGTAAGCTCCGTACCCTTTTTATCCTTTATAGTATAGGTAAAAATAGGGGACTGTATCTCTGTATTAAAATGAATCCGTTCTTTTATGGTAAACATCTCACCTTTTAACAGAAGGTTGGTGATATTTCCCCTCTCGTCAAAAAGACCCAGGTCCACAATCTCGGCCCGGCCATCCCCGTATTCTGTACGGTCATAATTAATGGTCAGCTGGTCTTTCATGAGACGGCTTCCCTCTAATCCCATCCCGCCGGAAAAATCAGACATTTCCACACCGCCGGATTTTGTTCCTGCCCCAGCCCGGCTCCCGGCAGTTTCCGTTTCTTCTGTTCCTGCTCCGGTTAGTACCCCGCTGCCCGCATCTTCCTGCCCGATTTCCCCTGTCAGACTCTCCTTCTGCTGTCTTTCCCGCTCTAATTCCGCCTTTAAGGCGTCCAGCTGTCCGGCCAGGATCTTCTTATACATATCCACCACCCGGCCGGCAGGGCCTTCTGCGATGAATTCCCCCTTGTTCAGCAGCACCACCCGGTCACAGTATTTGATAATGCTTCCCATATCATGGGTCACCATAAGGATGGTTGTCCCCTTCTGGCGGATTTCCTCCATCCTGCGGTAGCATTTTGACTGGAAGAACACATCGCCGACGGAAAGGGCCTCGTCCACAATGAGGATTTCCGGGTCCACATTGATGGCCAACGCAAAAGCCAGCCGTACAAACATACCGCTGGAATAAGTCTTTACCGGCTGGTACACGAAATCCCCGATTTCCGCAAATTCCAGGATATCCTGAAGCTTGGCGTCCATCTCCTTTTTCGTATAGCCCATCATGGTGCCGTTCATATATATATTTTCAATCCCTGTATAATCCATGTTGAATCCGGCACCCAGCTCTAACAGAGCCGATATCTTGCCGTCCACCTTTACCTCCCCGGTGGTAGGGGTAAGGACCCCGGTAATGATTTTTAATATGGTGGATTTGCCGGAACCGTTGGTGCCGATGATTCCCACCGTCTCTCCCTTTCTTACCCTGAAGGACAGCTGGTTCAGCGCGTAAAAATCCCGGTGGTAATTCTTATGGGAAATACTCATGGATTCCTTCAGACGGTCAATGGGTTTCTCATATAATCTATATACCTTGGTCACTTCTGCAACGTCTATGGCATATTTATTGTCCTGTTCTTTCACTGACATAACATTCTCCATCTCTATGCATACTTCTCCACTTTAGGCATAAGTATAGCATAGAATGCAGGATTTTTATACCTCAAACAATATTTTTCAAAAAAAGTTAAGAATCCCCTTGACATATATAACTGTATATATTATAGTTACAGTATGAACTGTACGAGTTTTGATTACAGAATAGGAGGAAACACATGAAAGGTACGATTTTTACAGCTGTCCTTATATGCAGCGCCATCTTAGCTGCCTGCAGCCCCGCCGCCCCCAGGGAAGCCATGGCCTCAACACAGAGTCCGTCCCCGTCTCCTGCAGAAGAACCGGCTGATGAGACATCTGATGAGGCATATCATAAAATCACTGCCGAGGAGGCAAAGCAGATGATGGACGAGGGCAATGCCACGGTAGTGGATGTGCGCACGGCGGAAGAATATGCGGCCGGACATATTCCCGGCTCCATTCTGATACCGGTGGAGTCCATAGGTGATACTAAGCCCGTAGAACTTCCTGACACGGAAGCAGTGCTTTTGGTCCACTGCCGCACCGGTATCCGCAGCAAACGCGCTTCGGACCAGCTGGTGGAATTGGGCTACAAACATGTATATGATTTTGGCGGAATTGTGGACTGGCCCTATGAAACAGTAACAGAAAACTGATTTATATTAGAACAGCTTAATATTGCAAGCTTATATATAAGATTAAAGAATGAATGTTCGGTGACTTTTATCACATAACACAAGTACAAAATGTGGTATCCTATAATCAATAGAGCAAAACACAAAAAAGAGAAAACCTGGAGGTAATAACTATGGAATTGAAACATTTAAATAAGGATGAATTTGAGCAGGCTGTAAACGCCGGCGACGAGCTGGTGGTTGTGGATTTCTTTGCAACATGGTGCGGTCCCTGTAAGATGCTGGGTCCTGTCATAGAACGGGCGGCAGACAAATTTTCAGATGTACATTTTTATAAAGTAGATATTGATGAGGAGATGGACCTGGCGGCCCGTTTCCAGGTAATGAGTGTTCCCACCCTTATCTACTTCAAGCGCGGCGAGGTGTTATCCAAGTCAGTGGGTCTGGTTTCACCAGCTGATATTGATAAGGAAATCAGCAAGTTAAAATAATAAGCCATCACACATTTTTGCATTCCCTTTTTGGCAGGCCGGTTCCCGAGATGGACCCGGCCTGTGTTTTATCCCTTATCCCTGTTTCTTTAACTTCCCATTGAGCTTGGCATAAATCCGCTGGCGTATCCACGGCTCAGAGGATGCCTTAAGCGAGTCCTCCAGGCCGAACCAGGCTGCCCCGCTGTTTTCATCTGTCTTTGAAAACAGGGCATCGTTCTCGTCTGCCTCCAGAAGATAGGTGACATTCAGATGCAGGTGGGAACCCACATAGGCCCCCCGCTTCTCATGTCCGTCCACGGTCAGGACTTCCAGACTGTAGATATCCTCCGATACCGGCCGTACCCTGGCAAGCCCGCTTTCCTCCTTTACCTCCCTCACAGCCACCTGCAGCAGGTCCTGCTCATTGTCCGCGTGTCCCCCCAGCCATGACCAGGATTTATATATATTGTGATATACCATCAGTACCTTTGTCCGGCCGGGATTCACCACCCACGCCGAGGCTGTCATGTGAGCCAGGCAGTTTCCCCTGTCAAATATATCCTCTTCCTCCTTCAGGCATTTCAGAATCATCTGACGGTCTGTTTCCTCCTGTTCATTATATGGGCAGTAGCTCTCTATCTGCTTAATCAAATCCGCGCGGTCCATTTTATATACTTCTCCTTTCCCTGGCATACATGTTCCAGCTCCTTTTGTATTTTTACTACAGTTTCCTGTGTGACCCCGGTCACCGAAACCTTTCCTGTTTTATGATATCTTTGATACATCAAATAATTATGAGGTGTTTTATCATGAGTCATTTATCCAAGAATCTTGCCCGTGTGGATGCCGGTACCTGCGTGGCCTGCGGCTGCTGTCTTAAGGTATGTCCCCGCCAGGCCCTTTCCGTGTTTAAGGGTTCCTACGCAGTGGTCAATCAGGACGCCTGTGTGGGATGCGGCCTCTGCGCAAAGGAATGTCCGGCCAGCGTAATATCCATTCTTCCCCGCAGCCATCAGGAAATAGAATCTGCCCAGACAGGAGGAAACCGCCATGAATAAGCCAGCCCTTAAAGCGAAAAAACACTGGTACGATTATCTCTGGATTGCATCCCTGCTGTACCTGTTTCTGGGGTTTTTCAATATCATGTTTGCATGGCTGGGCCTGATTTGTTTTCTGGTGCCCTTAGCCATCTCCATTGCCACCGGATCCAAGCTCTACTGCAACCGCTACTGCGGCAGGGGACAGCTGTTTTCCATTCTCGGCAAAAAACTGCATCTGTCGCCCAACCGTGAGATACCCGGGTGGATGAAATCCAAAGCATTCCGCTATGGTTTCCTTGTATTCTTTTTAGTCATGTTCTGCCAGATGCTCTTTAACACCTACCTGGTGTTCAGGGGTACATCCGGCTTAAAGCAGGCAGTCACAGTGCTGTGGACCTTCCGCCTGCCCTGGCAGCACGCCTATCACGGCACCGGCCTTCCCCTGTGGACCGCCCAGTTTGCCTTTGGCTTCTACAGCGTCATGCTGACCTCCACCATTTTAGGTTTGGCCACCATGGTCCTGTTCCGCCCCCGCTCCTGGTGCGTCTACTGCCCCATGGGTACTATGACCCAGATGATATGCAAGGCAAAGGCGGGAGCGTGCCCTGGTGCGGCATCCGGATGCGGGACCTCCGGCTGCAGTTCTTTGGGCTGCGGTTCTTCCGGCTGCAGTTCTTCCGATTGCAGCTCCTCCCGCTCAAACGAATCTCTTTCATGACCCTGCAGACAGTCCGTTCCCATGCCGCGGCCCCTTTATACCTCTCATCCTTTGACAAAATACAGGAAATTGTCTACACTATAAGAATATATATAATTACACCCTGTATTTAAACTCCCAACTATAAGGAGGAGCCGTCCGCCATGAACCATAGCCGCCCGAACATCACAGATACTCTGAAAAAATGCTACCCCTTCTGGGAAAAACTCACCGATACCCAGAAGGAGCAGCTTAAAACCAGCTCCTATATCAGGGATTATGAACCAGGAAGCTTTGTCCACAGCCGTTCTGAGGAATGCCTGGGCATTCTGATCGTATTATCCGGCCAGCTGCGCACCTATATACAGTCTGAGGAGGGCCGGGAGGTCACCCTGTTCCGCCTAGGTCCGGGTGAGGTGTGCACCCTATCGGCTGCCTGCATGATGCAGGAAATCACCTTTGATATCTTCATCGAGTCCACCGCTGCTTCCACCCTTCTCATCACCGGCGCCTCCGGCATCCACCGTCTCATGGAGGCAAATATATATGCGGAAAACTACATTTACCGCCAGACTGCGGAACGTTTCTCCGACGTCATGTGGTCCATGGGGCAGCTTCTCTTCTCCAGCTTCGACAAACGTCTGGCCGCTTACCTGGCAGATGAATATGTCAAGCTGGGATCCGATGTGATCTCCACTACCCATGAACAGATAGCCAAGAACCTGGGCACTGCCAGGGAGGTGGTGTCCCGCATGCTCAAATATTTTGAAAAAGAGGGCCTGGTTGCCCTTGGCCGCGGAACCATTACCATAAAAAATGTCTCCGGCCTAAAAAAACTGCTGACTTGAAATAGCTTTCAGGGCCTGTCTGCCCCGTTCCCCTCTTTGCACAGCTCCATCAGTGTCCTGGCGCTGCGGGGCAGAAACTTATTCTTGTGGTAAATCACAGAGTACTTCCGGTTCAGAGCCAGGTCCTTTATCCGGAATTCAGCCAGTTCCCCTTCCCGGATATCCTGGCGCACCAGAAAATAGGGCAGAATGGAAATACCCAGCCCTGCCTTTACCCCCTGCAGGATGACCTGATTGCTGGCGCTCTGCCATATAGGGCGGACATTCAGCTCCTGCGCGGCCAGTATACCGTCAAATATCTCCCTTCCAGCGCTTCCCTTTTCCCGTAAAATAAAATCCTGATTCCGTACCTCCGACAGCTCCTCCAGAGTTTTTCCGGCAAATTCATGGCCAGCCGGACATATGAATACCAGCCGGTCCCCTGCGAAGCTCTCGCTGAGGATAAAGGGACTGTGGGCTACCCCCTCTATGATTCCCACATCTATATCATTGTCAAGTATCTGCTGTTCAATGGTTCCTGAATTGGCAATGGATGCCTCCACCTTCAGGGCCGGATACTGCTGTTTCAGCTTCTTGATATAACCGGGCAGCAGATAGGTCCCTATGGTAATGCTGGTGCCCACCTTAAGCCGCCCCATGGCGTCCACGTCCCGGACCCCCTGCTCCATCTCATCCAGCAGATCTATGATATGCCTGGCATACTGGAGGGCCCTGCGGCCGTTCTCTGTCAGATACAGCTTGCGGGATATGCGGTCAAACAGCTTTACCCCGTAGTAGTCTTCCATTTCTGAGATGGCCAGGCTGATGGACGGCTGGGCGATGAACAGCTGGGAAGCGGCGGCCGTCATGCTCCCTGTCTCACATACGGTAACAAATATCTTCAGATGGCGAAATGTCATGTTCCTCTTTTCCTGAACCGCGCATGGCAGACTGAGGGTACATCCCTGCAATCTGACATAGGGCACATATATAATACATCTATTATAATTATTATTTAATTATAGTATTTTACATATGGATTTGCAAGCTGTATAGTAATAGCAGAAAAAACAAATACATGATGATAGTTACATGTATTACTGTTAAAAGGGGGATACCGTCATGGTAGTTAACATAAAATCAAAAAAGCATGCTTCCTCCAGGGTTCCGGGACACGCGGGCAGCCGCGGCTCCCTTCTGGCAAAACTCTTTCTCTCAACCCTGTATCTGAGCGCTTTTACCTTCGGTGGCGGATATGTCATCGTCACACTGATGAAGAAGAAATTTGTAGACGAATACCACTGGATTGATGAACAGGAGATGTTGGATCTGGTGGCCATTGCCCAGTCCTCGCCGGGCGCCATCGCTGTCAACGGGGCTATCGTGGTAGGCTATAAACTGGCCGGCATGGCAGGGGTACTGACCGCGGTCATTGCCACTGTCCTCCCGCCGTTTACCATCCTGACTCTGATCTCCTTCTGCTACGCCGCCTTCCGCTCCAACCTTTTTGTGGGATGGATGTTAAACGGAATGCAGGCCGGCGTGGGGGCTGTTATTGCCCAGGTGGTCTGGGAGATGGGCAGCGGCATCGTAAAAGACAGACAGTGGATATCCGTCCTGATTATGGCCGCGGCCTTTATTGCCAATTATGTATACAATGTCAACGTAGTCCTGATCATCCTTTTGTGCGCCGCCATAGGCGTTGTGCGGACCCTCTCCTCCGGGCATAATAAAAAAGGGACGGAAGGAGGCGCGCTATGATTTACTTCCAGCTATTTTTAAGCTTTCTTCAGATTGGCGCATTCAGTTTCGGAGGCGGATATGCCGCCATGCCTCTGATCCAGAACCAGGTGGTCACCCTTCACGGCTGGCTGAACCTGGCTGAGTTTACAGACCTTGTGACCATTTCCCAGATGACCCCTGGTCCCATTGCCATCAATGCCGCCACCTTCGTGGGCACCCGCATTGCAGGTACGCCCGGGGCCCTGGCGGCGACCATTGGGTGCGTGCTGCCGTCCTGCATCCTGGTTACCCTTCTTGCAAAGATCTATCTCAAATACAGGAATTTAAGCCTGATCCAGGGTGTCCTCAAATCCCTGCGGCCTGCCGTGGTAGCCATGATTGGTGCAGCGGGCGTCAGCATACTGGTCACTGCCTTCTGGGGACTGGCGGGCTTTACCCCTGACCTGGGAGCCATAAACCTGCGTTCCGTATGTATTTTCACCGGCGCCATGATACTGCTCATACGTTTTAAGATGAATCCCATCCTGGTCATGGTGCTGTCAGGACTGGCTGAGACAGCCTGCCAGCTGGCCATGCGCGTGATATAGCATCTGCTTATCATTGACTTTAAAGAGGTTCCGATATAGAATCGAATGGGTACATCAAACAAAACACCCGGAGGATTCTATGTTAGCGGAATGTATTGCACTTGGATTATTTCTGGCAGGTCTCGGACTCTGCATTGTTACGGGCATACAGATTCTGTATGCCCTGTTGTTCGGCCTGCTCTGTTTTTCCATCTACTGTCTGGCCAAAGGATATTCGGCAAGGGAAACCGGCTCCATGCTGTGGGAGGGTATTTCCCAGGTACGGAATATCCTTATTATTTTTGTATTTATCGGAGGCCTGACCGCTGTGTGGCGAATCAGCGGCACCATCCCCTATATCCTATATTATGCGGTAGGATTCATACATCCCAGGTATTTCGTGCTCTGCACCTTCCTCCTGTGTTCTTCCATGTCCTTCCTCACCGGTACCTCCTTTGGCACGGCAAGTACCATGGGGGTCATATGCATGCTCATATCGAATGCAGCAGGCTTAAGCTCCTTTCTTACAGGCGGCGCCATCCTCTCCGGAAGCTTTTTCGGGGACCGCTGCTCCCCCATGTCCTCCAGCGCCCAGCTGATATGCAGCCTGACCCGGACAGACATCTATCAGAACATAAAGCTTATGTGCCGCAGCAGCGCAATCCCCTTAGCCGTAACATGCATCCTCTATGTGGTCCTGGCTTCCGGTTCCAGCGCTCCGGCGGACAGGGAGCTCCTGGACCTGTTCAGGACAAATTTCTCCCTCCACTGGGCCGCCATGCTTCCGGCTGTCCTGATTCTGGTTCTGTCCCTGTTGCGCGTGGATGTAAAATATGCCATGGCCGCCAGCATTGCAGCCGGTGCCGCAGTGGCCCTGTTTGTCCAGGGAACCTCCCCCCTGGCCCTGCTGCGCTGCTTCCTAAGCGGTTACGAGGCCCAGGACGGGACGCGACTGGCCCAGCTGTTGAACGGAGGCGGCATACGCTCCATGGTAAAGGTGGGCATCATCGTGCTCATCTCTGCCTCCTACTCAGGAATCTTTTCACACACCTGCCTGCTGTCCGGGGTAAAGCATGCCCTTTTAAGGTCTGCCCGGCGCCTTACTCCCTTTGGCACTGTTCTGGTGACCTCGGTCCTCTCCTGTGCGGTCAGCTGCAACCAGAGCCTGGCCACCATCCTTACCTGCCAGATGTGCGACGGGCTTTACCCCAAAAAGGAAAAGCTGGCCCTCGCGCTGGAGGACACAGCTATTCTCATTGCAGCCCTGATTCCCTGGGGTATTGCCGGCACTGTGCCGGTGGCCGCCATCGGCGCTCCCATGGGATGCATGTTTTATGCTTTTTACCTGTATCTGGTTCCCCTGTGGAACCTGATTACGGCCCTGTACCATGACCGGATCCGGGCCGGACGCACTGCCTTCACCTCATTCATGTAATTCCAGCGGCAGGCCGTCGGGATCATGAAAGAACGTCATTCTCCTGCCTGTAAACTGGTCCATGCGGACAGGTTCTGTGTCCACTCCCTTTTCATTGAGCTCCCTCACGGCAGCATCCATATCCTCCACCCGGAAAGCCAGGTGTCTCAGTCCCAGGGCTTCAGGGTAACTTGGCCTGGGAGGATTATGCTTCCCTGAAAACAGCTCCAGTTCGCACCCGTCCAGCTCCAGGTCCAGCTTATAGTCATCTTTTTCCGGCCTGTAATTTTCCCGGATCACTTTAAATCCCAGAAGCTCCACATAGAATCTTCTGGACACCTCATAATCTGAAACAATAATAGCCACATGGTGTATTTTCTTTAAATCCATTTCATACTTCCTCCTGCTTGCGCCTGGTTATTCCCCGGCTGTCCCTGCTGCGGGCCGCATGTACTCTGTTTCGTCCCTTTTCCACAGACTGTTCTCTTTCCACAGTCAGCCAAATCCCTACAAAAAGTCACTGAGATACCAGCGTTTTAAGCTCCCCTCCTGAAACACATACTCCGGCGTCTTAAGGGGATAGGAAAGTTCCGAGGCATAATACCACGGATCGTCCATATGAAGGGGATTGTTAAGAATGTGGAAATCCTGGGCGGGCATATATCCCTGGGCCAGAAGAAAACAGATGTCTCCATCCCCGTTCACAGCCACATCCGCCACCATGACGCAGTGCCCCGGACTTCCCCCTTTTATGAACATGTCACCGGCCTTTATCCGGCTTATATCAATGACCGTACACTCATTGTCCAGGGAAAGGGTGCCTGCGTACATCATCACATACTTCATGTAGAGCAGGAATGTCTCATAGGAATCATCATAAGAAGCCTTCTTAACCCACGACACCTGGTTTCCGTCCACTGACAGGCGGTTCCCTTCTCTCCAGGAGGCATAATCCATCAAAAATCCGTTGGTAAGGTGAAATGCAATCTCATCACCGGCCCCATGGGCCCACAAGTACTCTCCGTACATACGCATGAGGCTGTCCGCGCACTGCTGCAAATCACTGTCAAATACAGGCAGAGCAAATACCGCTGCATGGGCTGTCTGGTTTCCCTTTTCACTGCCGTCGTACAGCATCACCGGGCTCCGGTCCGGCTTAAGGGGATAGGACCTGATATAATCCTGGAAGCTTCCCTCCCCGGCATCTGTTCTCTGAAATCCTGACGGTACGGGAATACGCTCTGAAAGAACGGCTCCTGAGGGATTCACGGCAATTCCCGTTCCCTCCGGCTCCGGCGAAGCTGTCTGCGTCACCCTCTGTACATCCCTTCCCTCCAGTCCGGCCACAGCCTGCTTCTGTTCCTCCGCCGTCTGTTCATCTGCCTGCCCCGGACTGCATCCCCACAGGAAAGCGGCCAGAAATACCATACCCGCAGCCCCCCTAATCCATTTAACCATATATTTTTCTCCTCCCTGTCACCTGTCCACAACCACCTTGTCGCTCTTTATGGTCTCCCTTTTATCCCTGCCGTCAGGAACAAACCGGAACACCACAAATTCCACATCCTCCTCCGTCTCATTGGCAAAGGTGTGAACCGAGCTTCCCACACGGACAATCTCCTGCTCACGGACCTTCCTCGTCCTCTCCGCCCCATCCTCCAGCCAGCGGCAGGTCAGCACCCCCTTTGTTATGAGAAGGCACTCATCTATACGGGTATGATAATGCCATTCCTGAACACTCCCCGGTGTAATCCGGTTCAGGTGAATTTCGGATTCCTCAAAGATATGGTAGCTCACATGGGTTCCATTGGGCTTCTGTACGGTTATGGCATCCTCCATGCCAGAAAAACTGATTGGTCTCATATGCCGGCGCCCTCCTTTTACTCAACAGTTTACAGCCTTCCGGCACATGCGTCAATCCTTTGTGCGCTCCCTGTTTAAGAGCGCGCTGTACTCATGCTCCCAACAATGGTATAATGAGCTTACCGCAACACAAAAAAATGAAAGAACAGGGGAATTAATCATGGAAATCATTCAGGTAAAAAAGGACAAAAAGAAGTATCTGGACCTGCTCCTGCTGGCAGACGAACAGGAGGATATGGTGGACCGCTACCTGGAGCGGGGCGATATGTTTGTGCTGACAGACGGCACAGTCCGGGCGGAATGCGTGGTGACAAAAGAAGGTCCCGGCATATATGAGCTTAAAAATATAGCGACAGCCCCCCAGTTCCATAGACAGGGATACGGCCGCCGCCTGATTGAATATGTTTTTACCTATTATCCGGATTTAAGGACCCTTTATGTGGGAACCGGGGACAGCCCTCTCTCCCTGGGCTTTTACCATGCCTGCGGTTTTATAGATTCCCACCGGGTGGAGCGCTTTTTTACCGACAATTACGACCATCCCATCATTGAGGACGGAATCCAGCTGGTGGACATGGTCTATCTGAAACGGGAACGGGACATGGCATAACTGCCGCAAAAGGACCGGGACCAGGCCGTTTTGCCTCCCGGCTAAACCTGGCTTCCAAACTCCTTCAGCCACTTTCTCCGGGCCTTGTAATCCGGCAGGATCCGCTCCACCTCAGCCCAGAACCGTTGGGAATGGTTCATCTCTTTTCTGTGGGCCAGCTCATGAACCACCACATAATCCAGTATTTCCGGCGGCATGAGCACCAGCTTCCAGTGGAAGTTCAGATTCCCCTGGGCGCTGCAGCTGCCCCAACGGGTCTTGGCGGCCCGCACGGCAATGCGGTTGTAATCCACTGCCATGCGCTTTGCGAAATAGGCGCACCGGTTCTCCAGCTGCATCTTAGCCTTCTTTCGGTAAAGCTTCTCCAGCTCAGGGTCCTTCTCATAGTCTTTGACCGGCCTGGACTGCTCCTGCCTGCGCCGCTCCATAATCATGAACCATTTCTGCACAATCCATTCCTGGCGCTCCTTTATAAAGTCCATCACGTACTGGTTTGGAATGCGCTCCGGCACTCTGGCATACACATGGCCGTCTGCCTTGATTTCCAGTCCTATGGTACGCCGTCTGGAGTAGACCACCTCTACGGGAATGACACCCTCCTGTTCCCTATGGCGCCAGCTAATCTCCACCTTCTGTATCATGTAACGCTCCTTGTTATCCTACAGAACATCGGAAAAATGGGGACGGAGACGCTTGAACATCTTAAGTCCCAGCAAAAGCACCACCGCGGTAAAGCCCCAGTAATAAAGGGTCAGTGTGGGCCGTTCCCAGAACCAGTTTCCTGTTAGCATGGTATCCCTGTACCCGGCCACCACATAATAAAAAGGATTCAGCTTGAACAGCACTTCCACCCATTTTCCCGCTCCGGTAAACATGGATTCGTGGTACATGATGGGAGTCATCCAGATACCGAACTGGAGGCAGATACTCACGATCTGCGCCATATCCTTAAAGAACACATTAACCGCGCTGGTAAAAAATCCGATTCCCAGGGCCAGCAGTGAGGCAGCCAGGGAATAATACACCAGCTGGAACCATATGACAGAGGGCATCCTGCCTATAATCAGATACATCCCAAACATGATGACCACAAAAAAGGCATGGACCAGCAGACAGGATATAAGCTTGATAATGGGCAGTATTTCCACCTTGAACACCACCTTCTTCACCAGATAATTATACTCCTGGAGACAGTTGGTAATGCTGTTGACGGATTCACTGAAAAAGAACCATGGCACAATGCCCGGCACCAGCCACTCCACATAAGTGAACCCTTCAATGGGAGGCGGGGATTTAAAGCCCATTCCGAATACGACCGCATAGATGCTGACTGTCACGATAGGCTGTATGAACATCCACACCACCCCAAAGTAAGAGCCCACAAAGCGTTTCCGGAAATCAGCCTTGCCCAAATCCCATATAAGCTTCCGTTTTCCTATAATCTCTTTCATCAGAGAAAGCACATAATTCATATAAGTAAATTCCTTTTCATCAGAACTTGAAGGTATCCCTGAGGCCGCTCCACTTTCTGTCCTTATCCGATATAATCAGCTGCATGTCCGGTTCTATGGGCCAGTCCACCCCGATTTCAGGGTCGCTCCACAGCAGGCCGCCCTCGTCTCCCGGATGGTAGAAGTCCGTGCACTTATAAGCGAATTCCGCTTCATCGGACAGCACCAGGAATCCATGGGCAAATCCTTCGGGTATATAAAACTGCTTCTTATTCTCTGCGGAAAGAATGACGCCAAACCATTTTCCGTAGGTTTCGGAATCAGAACGCAGATCCACCGCCACATCGTAGACAGTACCTCTCACCACCCTTACCAGCTTGCCCTGGGGATACTGCTTCTGGAAATGCAGCCCTCTCAGTACGCCCTTGACGGACATGGACTGGTTGTCCTGTACGAACACCATGCCGAGACCTGCTTCCTTAAAATCATTCTGATTGTAGGTCTCCATAAAATAGCCTCTCTCATCCTTAAAAACTGCAGGTTCAATCACATACAGCCCCTTGATGTCGCAGGGGGTCACTTTAATCTTTCCCATAAATCCATTCGCTCCTTTTTTATTGTCAAACACGCCTGACCGGCCCGCAGCCGTTTGACAGACGTTATCCACATCCATCTGGCAATTCTATCACTTTATCCACTGACTGGCAAGTCCTTATGCACTTGCGGACCGCAATTTGGGACAGCTTTGTCACACCCTCAGGCATACCAGGCTGAACAGGCGCAGCACCACGTAGATATCCATGGCGGACATGGCAAACAGCAGTCCCCTGTCATCCCAGTCCGTCCGCACCACCTTGTCATTTTTAAGGCTGAGAAGGAACATGGGGAGCAGCGGAAGCAGATATCTTCCCTGTACACCGTTTATGACATTGGAGCTCACCGGCGTCCAGGCCAGCAGCATGGAGAACATCAGCGCTCCCAGGCATACCAGGCAGAGAAACCATATCCACAGACGGCCCTTCCATTGGATAAAAATGCTCTCTCCTGGTTTTCTGAGCGCCAGCATCACCAATATGGCTGTCAGACCCAGTATGACCGCATAAGGGGTGTTGAGCACTGCATCCATATTCCCCAGTGCTCCTCCAATCATACCGGAGTAGAGCTGTTCCCCCTGCCAGGCCAGGGTATTGTAACACATCTTAAGCACCAGCAATGGACTGTGAAGCAGCTGTCCGAAGGTGTAGCCTGTTTCCCCGGCCCAGGCTACATATCCCTGGTCAGCCTGGGTGTACAGCGACACCGTCCTGTGGTTTACCACTGCCATGGCCGCGGCAAATGCTCCCAGTACGGAAGCAGCCGACAGGCTCCATTTTCCCCAGCCTCCGAACTTCCTCACCGGTATCAGGAGACAGAAACCGGCTATGACGCCGTACACCATTTTGCAGGGCCCCATGACAGCCATCACAAGGGCCAGTACAGCCACATCCCTAACCTCCACGTGTTCAGCTTTATAGGCCAAATCAAGGCATACCGCTGAAAAGTATCCGCTGAGGGCTATAATCATCACATCATAAGAAAAGGAGGCCGCCAGATGGAGGGTCATGGGAAGCAGGGCTGCTCCTGCTGCCACCTCCTTGCCAAAGGGCATCCTTCGTATGGTGAGACATCCCATGGCAGTAAAAAACATAAGGTTGAACAGGCGTCCCATAAATAACAGGCCCAGACCGCCCAGTCCCAGCATCCTTGCCAGGGCAATGCCCATGGCCTGGGGAACATAGGCCAGGGGCGTGGTCCGTACCGGCATCTGGTATGACATGACTGTGCCCTCCTCACCAGTGCCGCCAAGGCCCCTCTCCTTTATGGTCCTGTATGTGCCCTCCTCCAGCTTCTGTCCCAGTACAACCGCTGTTTTTCCGCCGTTTTCCACAGCTTCATAATCCATAACTCCCGTCAGGTCCTCGATGAATACATCCTGGGTCCTTATGAATACCCGCTCGTCCTCCGCCCGGGCCGTCCTGCCCATCAGGCGGCTTGAAAGCTGGTAGGCGCTGATATAATGGCTCACCTCGTCCGGTGCTGACAGGGGAGGAAGGACCACCATATACATCAGGCCGATTCCCATGGCTGCTGCGGGAAATATCCGCGCCAGGCCATAGTCCCGCCTTACCAGGAACAAATATCCCACTGCCGCCAGTACCAGAACCGCAAAGACCATCAGCCCGCCGTACCATCCGTAGAGGAAGCGGTCCCCTGTTTCAAGGACACCGGCCCTGACATCCGTCATATGCCACAGTCCAAGGGCAAGAACGCTGAAAGAGCCGCCCAGCCAGATACCAGAAGAATGACCGCCCAGTATCCTCCCCGGCGCGGCATCATGCCTGCTTCCCGGTCTGCCGCTCTCCTGTTTCCTCCCCGCTTTCTTACCTGCCATCTGTTTCCTCCCCGGCCGCTTTCTTTGTACCTGTGACCTCCCTGCCGTCCTCTCCGGCTGATTCCGCTTTTTCCAGGAACCGCTGTATCTTAAGCTCCAGTTCCTCCCTGTCCTTCTGGTCCAGTGCAATGCGCTGCACCAGCTCCTTTTGCCTGCTTTCCATCTGGGACATCTGGAGTGTCATTCCAAATACCTTTACAATCAGCAGAAAAATCATGAACAGGAAGAGAAAATTAGGCGTGGAATAAATTCCCAGCAAGTGGGCGCAGGCATCCGCCACAGCCGGAAACAGTGAGAACACCACCAGAATCAGGGCCATGATAACCCAGAACAGCGCCGCCTCAATCTGTACCTTAGCCTGCCGAATCTTCCGCATCATAAAAGCCATAGTCAATATAGAGACTATAACCAGAATCACTCTGAATATCACTGTCATCATAGGATGAATCCCCTGCCTTCTTTTGTTATTTCCAATACTCCTTATTCATACTGCACGCTGCCGCCAGCTTCACAGGAAGGAAACGGTAACACCTGCCCAGACGGTAGCCAGCGTATTTGAATCCGCTCTTTACAATCAGTCCGGGCACCAGCCATGGGCGGCGGTGGGTCACAAGGTAACGGGCTGTCTGTCTGACCAGACGTATTCCCTCGCCCTCCGAGTGAATGCCTGCGAACACCTCCGGATGGTCTGCCTGGGATACGGCCAGGTCGAAATTGCGATGGAACTGGGCCGCGCACCCATAATTGTGGGAATGAATGACTCTGGCCTCCGCCACATACGCGATGGCATAATCGTCCTGGAGCACTGCCTTCCCCGCAAATATCATATCCTCGTTGAATATGGTCTTTTGAATAAAACCACCCTGGAACCAGAACTTCTCCCTGTCATAGGCACAGCATACATTGGAGGCAAAAAAGGTCTTGATGCCCATTCTTCCCAGGTCCTCCTTGGTCTTTATACAGCTGTCCTCCGGATAATTAAAGGAACGGGTAAATCGCTCTGCCATGGCGCAGTCCTTATCCGGCAGCTGCCTGGCATAGGCCATGATGACCGACTCACCGCCGGGCCCCCTCTTGTCAAAGGCAGCCGCCAGATGCTCAATCAGTCTTTCATCGGCCGGAACCGCGT
The DNA here is from genome assembly GCF_020554465.1 of Enterocloster sp. 210928-DFI.2.20. NCBI lineage: Bacteria > Bacillati > Bacillota > Clostridia > Lachnospirales > Lachnospiraceae > Enterocloster > Enterocloster sp. 210928-DFI.2.20. Next base: position 59,196 of record NZ_JAJCHK010000020.1, on the reverse strand, counting down.
CGTCTGTCATGAATACCATGATATCCGCCCTGCTGCAGCGGGCCCCCCTGTTTCTGGTGGCTCCATGGTCAAATTCCTCCTTGGACAGATGATGCACTTCCAGATTGCCGATACCCTCAAAGCCCTTATCATTCCAGTAGGCCTTCTCTGTATTCATGACAATGATTTTGCCTATGGGATAGGTCTGCATGGAAAGCATCTTTAAAAGCCTGGAGAACTTTTTTCCGGGCTTGTAGGTGGGTATGATTACATCCACCCGCAGCACGCGCTTTCTCTCCCGGCCATCCGCTATCTCAGTATTACGTGTTACTTCCTCCATTACCGGCATTCTCCTTTTTCTCACTCTGATAGGCGCCCGCCGTATACAGGCCGAAACCTATCACTAATCCTATCATAAGCAGCAGATAGCAGCCTGCCGCCCCATTGATTCCAAATTTTGATACCAGAAAGCCGGATGATACCGCTGCCGCTGCCGCGGCTGCCAGATACACGGTAAATATGGCCTTCTGCCTGCGCATGATCACAAGGGCATAGTACATCAGGTTGGCCAGGGCATAGAACCCTCCTCCCAGAACTATGATGATGAAAGCCCCGTAATAGCTGACCAGCCTTCCTTCATAACCGCTCCCAAGAATCATCTCCATCACGGACAGCACCCATTTTCCCAAAACAGCAGTGGCCCCCACTGCCAGTACCGTTAGTCCCAGGATAATGGCGCCGATGCGCATGAGCTCCTTCTTAAAGCAGTCATAGTCCCTTCCGGTCCACAAGTCTGTAAGCCTGGTCAGAAAGGGCCTGATTACAAAATTAGCTACCATATAAATAACAGAGGTAGGCATAAAAATCAAGTTAAAGTATCCCGACGCAGCGTCATTCATCCTGGCGTCAATGGCATACTTGGCAGCTGAGAACACATAAAAGTCCAGAAAAGCCGATATAAACAGGAATAAGGTACTTTTAAACAGCCTTCCCGTCTTTCTTTCCCCCTTGTTCCAGTCCACCGACGGAAGGGCATGGATAACCTCCAGGTTAAACAAAGCGATTCCGGCTGCCTGGGCAGCCACCGCGGCCAGACAGGAGAACAAAAGGTGTTCAAACGCCGCCAGCGTCACCAGAAATACGCTGACTGAAAAAAGAGTACGGAAAAAGTTGGATTTTCCCGTAAGATACAGGCTTCCCTGGCGTTGGAACTCCGACTCATATACATCAGCATACCCATCTATTACCTTGTATATGACAAGCAGAATGAGAATCATGCATTTGTCCGCCGGGTAACGCCCCACACCGTGCATAAAGGTGAGGAACACAGCCCCTGCCGCCAGGGCCATAATACATGTTATGTTCCTGTGCTCCAGATAATCCCCGAAGGAATACTCACCTGTTCCGTCCGTAATCTGGAAGGGACGGATACCAAAATAAGCTACAATGAACATCTGCTGTCCCAGAGTGGAAAATCCGAAGGAAAAGATGCCTCCCTGTCCGTCTCCCACCACCCGTATGACCAGAAAAGACAGAACCATGCTGGCCAATGCATAGACAAAACTCCCTGCAATATTCCAGACCACGTTCTGCCGCCCGATATCCGTTCCTTTATATAATAAATGTTTCGTCAGATTCTTCATATATTCTCCAAGCTCCGGAAGATAGCCGGAAAGCAATTTTCAAACGCCCCTAGCGTTTCCTGAAATTCTGAATCATAAGAATGGAAATCAGCATCCTGGCCATATAGTGGACGGCTGTCAGCGGTTTCAAATAGCTCTCCCCCTCCGTCCTTTCGTCAATGGTCACCTGCAGCTCCGCTACCCTGGCACCCTGTTTGATCAGAAAAGAAACTGTATCCGGCTCCGGTCCGTAATTCAGGTTAAGGGCAAATTCCTCTATCATCTTCCGGTTGAACATGCGCATGCCCGAGGTTGGATCCGTCACCCTGGTGCCGGTGGTAAGCCGGATGGCGCTGCCTATGACTCTGCTCCCAATCATCCTGGCCGACCATCCCTTTTTCTCCGTCACGAACCGGGAGCCGATGACAATGTCATACCCTTCCTCCATCTTCTGTCTCATGGCCTCAATGTACTCCGGCCTGTGCTGTCCGTCTCCGTCAAACTGGATGGCGTAGCGGTACCCCTTCCTGTAGGCGTATTTCATACCGGCCTGGAAGCATCCGGCCAATCCCAGATTCACCGGCAGGTCCAGAAGGTTATATCCCTTTTCCCTGCAGATTTTGGCGGTGCAGTCCCTGGAACCGTCGTTCACCACCACATAATCCAGCTGGGGAAAACCCCTGACCAGGTCCTCCACCACCCTCTCTATGTTCTTTTCCTCATTAAAAGCCGGTATCACCAGCAGTACCTTATCCATGTTCGTCTCCTACATCCCCCTGATGATGCCGCAGATACGGTCCACATCCTCCAGCTCCAGATCTGCATAGCACGGAAGCGTCAGCACACGGTCAGCCACATAGGCTGCTACCGGCGTATCCTTGGAGGAAAATCTGCCCTTGTAACACTGGAAATCATTAATCAGGGGATAAAAATATTTTCTCGGGTATATTCTGTGCCCTGCCAGGCAGTCGTATACCTGATCCCGGTCAGCTTTAAAGTCCTCAAACAGCACAGGGAAGTAGGCATAATTGGGCGTAAGCCCTTCCCTGAAGGAAGGCAGCCTGATACCCGGCACGCCTGCCAGGCCGGACAGATAACGTTCCACCACCAGCCTGCGCCTGTCTATCTCCTGGTCCAGATGATGCAGGTTGCACAATCCCATGGCTGCCTGGAATTCATTCATCTTGGCATTCCCGCCTACCCATACCACATGCTCCTGGTCCACAATCCCGAAATTCTTAAGACAATTCAGACGGTGCTCCATCCAGTCCTCCCGGAAGGTAACCGCCCCCCCTTCAATGGAGTTAAACACCTTGGTGGCATGAAAACTGAAAATACTGGCGTCTCCGAACTCGGCCACGCTTTTTCCCTTATACCGCTCCCCAAAGGTATGGGCCGCATCGTATATCACCCGCAGCCCGTGTTTCCTGGCTATGGCCTCAATCCGCTCCACATCACACAGGTTCCCATACACATGGACCGGCATAATGGCCGAGGTCTTATCCGTAATCAGGGCCTCGATCTTTTCCGGGTCCATGGTGTAATCCCCGGGACGGATGTCGCAGAATACCGGAGTCAGGTTATTGCGCACAATCGCATGGGTGGTGGACGCAAAGCTGAAGGGGGTGGTAATCACCTCGCCCGTCAGCTCCAGGGCCTGGATGGCCATTTCCAGGGCCATGTGCCCGTTTACAAACAACACCATGTTCCGGATTTCCATGTACTCCTTAAGCTCCTTTTCCAGCTGTTTATGGAAATCCCCCATATTCGTCAGCCAGGCGCTGTCCCATATGGGTTTTATCATCTCTATATATTCTTCGTAAGAAGGAAGGGAGGACCGGGTGACCAGTATCTCCTTCTCTTTATCTTCCTGTCCGTTCATACGTCATTTTGTCCTTTCTGCAGGCCTCCCTGTATCTCAAAGCCTGCCTCCGCACTCCGCTGCGCCTCTCACTGCCTGCCTTCACGCACTGCTGCGCCTCTCACTGCCTGCCTTCACGCACCGCTGCGCCTCTCACTGCCTGCCTTCACGCTCCGCTGCGCCTCTCACTGCCTGCCTTCACGCGCCGCCGCACATCTCTATGCCCGATGCCCCGCGCCGTCCTACCACCGCATCCTGCACACCACGGTCAGAAACCACACCTCTGCCAGGACGAGTCCCAATACAGCCCTTGCTGCTGCCATGCCTGCGGGGCCGGTTCCCAGATATTCCTTATAGTAGTACAGCTTGCTCCTGTGAAGCAGCCTCTGCTTATCCACGATCCGTTTAAAGCTTTTGTCAATGCTGACAGAATGGGCATGGACATAGGACTCATCCGTAACCAGCACGGTCTTAAGCCCCATTTTCCTGAACTTCTGTCCCAGCACCTTTTCTTCATAATACAAAAAGATGTGTTTGTCAAATACTTCTTTTATTTCCCCCGGCGTGAGAATGCCTGTCTTTAACATAAAAAAGGACCCGGGAACCGCATCCACCAGGCGACAATCCTCATCCCCCGCATATGCGAGCCTGTAGGAAGGCGTATTCAGCATGGCCTTAAACAGCCGCCTGGTAACCAGTCCTGTATCCAGCAGATCCTTCCACAGAGGAAGGAGGGTCCAGTAAGAAAACAGCTCTCCCCCCATCGGGTCCTTCACCCTGGCCGAGGCAGCCACCGCGCCCTGTGTCTTGTCCAGTGCATCCTTTACCCGCCGGATACAGCGGGGGGTCACATGAATGTCCGGGTTGGCAATGATTACATAGTCTGCCTCCAGACAGCTTACGGCATAATTGATTCCCTCCTGGTTTCCCATACCGTAGCCGCCGTTTTGCTCCAGCCTGAGCGCGTGGACCTTGCCGCCGCCATTCAGTGTCTGCAGACGCTTCCATGAATCATCGGATGAGTGATTGTCCACCACCACCACGGAGTCCAGACATTCATAATCCTTAACCTCATCCACCAATGACAGGGTGGTATAAGAGTCATTATAGTTCAATATAATCATGCTTATCTTATCCATATCATTTCCCGCTTCCAAAAGCCTTCTGCTTCCTGCGGCTGTCCACCAGCCTCATTCCCAGCCTGCGGCTGATCCACAGCCGGAAGGCAGGGCAGATAAGGCTTACGTGGTTAAACACCCACCACATGTGCATGTACAGCCTCTTTCCCTCCTGCTTTGGGGTTCCCTTCCAGGGAGTTTTATCCAGATAATACTCATAGAGCCTTCTGAAATGGTTGTGGTTCCCGGCTATCCAGGGCCTCTCGTCTCCCAGATAATGGATGATGACAGGGGCCTTTCCCGCCTGCCGGTATCCGTCCTCCCCCACTGCCCGGTATGCCCCGCACATGGACACCAGGGTCCTGTATCTGAAATACCGGTAGTTGGTAAAATAATTATACCGGACCGGCAGCGTCATGATTCTGCCCCTCAGCGCCCCGTTTATGGTATCCTGGTCACAGGCAAAAAGGCTGCCCTGATGAACCCTGTAAAATTCCAGCAGCTGCCCCAGCACATCCTGGTTTCTCCATGCCTCCAGGTCCATAAGCAGGACTCCGGAATTATAGTAAGGCTCATCCTTTTCCATGCCGATGGATTCCTTCATCTCCCTGTAAACCGTTGGCTCCATCACCATGCCGGCCAGATGGTTTCCAAGCTCCGTCTCATACAGAGGACGGATACTTCCGTTCACAATGGTATCGCAGTCCAGATACAGGGCCTTTCTTACGCTGTCCGGCAGCACCTTGGGGGCAAAGAGGCGCCCCATGGCGCTTATATCAAATCCCCTGGTATCCACAGCATAGTCGAACCGCTCCCTCAGGTTTCCCAGCTCAGCCACATGAAGGCTGCGGCAGAATTTCCCCGCAATACCGGCCAGCCGTTCAAGGTAAGCCTCACTCATTCCCACGGACAGGATATATATGTCCATCCGGGGGATATTCCTGTTGTGGTCTAACAGGGAATAAAGGGAGGCTGCCAGATGTCCGGCATACCCGTCATTGGAGGCGTAAATAATATTAACAGTTTCTGTATTCCAATCCATATTATGGCACCTGTTTCTTACATTCTCTAGTCTTTCTAAGGTCATTTTGTTTACAATTTTACATTATAGCAGGTAAAAAGTAAATCACATCTGGAATTTTCCTGCCAAATATGATAGATTAAGACATGTATGGTAATCTATATAAAATTCAGGAGGATGTTACGAATGAATAAGTTAATGAAGCGTGCTGCCGCAGCCCTTCTGTCCGGACTTCTGGTCTTAGGTCAGGCCGGACCCGCATTGGCCGCGCAGGATGATTCTAATTATGGTCCGGCTTTTTCCACAAAAGTCGAACAAACCTCCCCTGGTTCTTTAGACGGCCAGAGTGGAGATGGACAGGGCTCCGGCCCTCAGGCGGTGGCTCCGGCCAACGCAGCCCCGGCAGAACAGGCTGATGGCGCCGGCGCAGCAGCCGGCAGCACCGAGGCAGCCGCTGGTACAGCCGGCACGGACGGCGTGACCTCCGCTGCCACGGACCAGAACGCGGCACAGGCAGCAGACGATTCTGCCCAGGCCGATGCCGAGGCAGCCGCCGCAGCCCAGTTTGCAGCAGAAGAAGCAGCCAGACAGGCATCAGCCAATACACCTTTTCTTCAGATTCAGGTGCTCCGTCCGGATACCACATGGACTGACCCTGTAATAGGCGATACACCGGTGGTGTCTGAACAGGGATTCCGTTCCATGTCCGTCTATCTGAACAACATCGTGGGCGATATCCTTTACAGGACGTATACCAGCGCACATGGATGGAGCGACTGGGCCATGAACGGCGGCCACACAACTGTCTGGGAGGACGGTGCCCTGGTGGAAGCCATCCAGATGCGTTTCAACGGCTTTGTGGGCAACACATTTGATATTTACTACTGCACTACCCTGAACGACGGGACAGAGTTAAACTGGGCGCGCAACAGCGCAACAGCAGGAACCATGGGCACAGGAAAGGTGCTGAGCAGCTTCAGGGTCTCTCTCTGGGGCAAAGGTGTGGAAGGCGCTTCCTACAACATGGAGAAACCATTGGAAGCAGCGTTCCCGGATGGAATCCAGGTTGTGGACGGGGCAGTGGCGTACAGCAGCGGCAACGGCGTTCCATTTACCGGATGGGCCTGGAATGACAGGGACCGCTACTACTTTGTAAACAATGCGCCTGTAACAGGCTGGCAGTACATAGACGGTTTCAAGTATTACTTTGACGAAACCGGCAAGCTGCTGACCGACTTAGAGCCCATTGTGGGCAACAGCGGCCCGTTCCTCATCAGCATCAACAAGCAGATGAACTGTATGACCATTTTTGCACAGGACGGCGCCAACGGCTTCATCATCCCGGTAAAGACCTATCTTACCTCTACCGGACCGGATACACCCATTGGAACCTTCCAAACCCCGGCCAAGTACCGTTGGCGTGACATGAACCACGGAATCTTCACCCAGTACGCGACGCGTATTTACAAGGGTTTCCTGATTCACTCCATCCTGTACAGCCGTCCGGACCCCATGACATTAGATCCGCTGACCTATAATTATCTGGGTATCGCAGAGTCAGCCGGCTGTGTCCGCCTCCTTTCCGGAGACGCCAAGTGGGTATATGACAACTGTGCCCTGGGCACAACGGTGACCATCTACAACTCACCAAAGCCAGGCCCTTATGACCGGCCGGCTATTGAGTGGGTCATTCCGGGAGACCAGCACTGGGATCCCACGGATCCTCTCTTTGCCCAGCAGCAGTAATCTTTAAACCATGGGTAATCATTAAAACCAGGCTGTAACGCATACAGCAAAAATGGCGGGGAACCGTTCACTGGAATCACTTTCCAGTGAACGTCTTCCTCGCCATTTCGTATACTGCCGGCATGGTGTGCTCAAATCTCAGGAAAAACCGCATCCTGGGCGTAAGCTCTTCATAGTACCTGCGGTACTGTGGATTGAATATCTCCTCAAACTGCTTGGTGTTTACCATTGTCTGGTAATAAGTCCTGCGGGCAGCGCTCTCTGCCGCTTCCTTAAACCTGCCCCCTGTGGCCCTGTCAAACTGCTCATAGGTGCGCTTCATACGATCACAATAAGCCCTCTGCTTTCCCTGGTAATCCCCGTTCTTTCCCTCCACGGTCCAGGAGCCTGCCACGCCCACCCGGTAGGCGCTCATGGCCTCGTCAAAATAATACCCGTATCCATTTGCCGCCGCAATCAGCTGGATGGGCGTATCCCCCACAGGACAGTCCACATAGTAATCCGGCAGCTCCCTCACCAGACGGGCCGGAAATGCCATAGACGACATGGCGTATCCCGAAGGCTTGTCGATGATTTCCTCCGGCGGCAGTACGCGGCTCTCCCGGTACGGCCTCATCTGTCCCTCTGTCAGCGCCCTTCCCACCAAATCTATTTTGGCACTGTGGATGCACAAGGTACAGTCAGGGTGGGCTTCCATGTAATCCACCTGCTTCTGAAGCTTATCCGGTGACAGGAAATAGTCGTCCCCGTCACACATAAAAATGTACTTTCCCCTGGCCCTGGGGAAGTTAAAGGCTCCGCTGATGTTGTCAATTCCCTGTGAATACTGGTTTTCTGTCTGAATTAACGGCTTCACCTGGTCCGGATACCTGGCCGCATATTCCCGGATAATGCTGCTGGTCCCGTCCGTGGATGCATCATCGTGAACCAGTATCTCAAATGCAAAATCTGTCTTCTGCATCAGAAAGCTGTCCAGGGCTGTTCTGATATAATTTGCATGGTTGAATGTAACACAGTTGATGCTGGCCATAATAGCTGTATCTGCGGTCTGAGGCCCGGTTCCGCCTTCCACTCTGTCTCCCATATCCTGTCACACCTCCCTGTCACTCTACCTTGGTGATATATTCTTCGTATTTCCTGGCAATATACATGCTCTTGATACGGTCGTCCCGCTCTATTTCCCTGCCCTCAAAGCAGCGCAGATGGTTTGTCACACAGTCATATCCCGCCAGGCAGGAAAACTCCACCCCGCCGGAAAACCTGGGGTTGCACTCCAGCATGTGGTAAACGCCGTCCCGGTCCTCTATAAATTCCATGTTTACGCATCCCCTGACTCCCAACAGCCCGGCAATGGCACGGCACCGTTCTTCCAGCTGCCGGTTCCTGAACACCAGCACTGAGGTTCCCGCGCCGTTTAAGGTCCGCAAAAGCTCCCTGCGGCAGACGGCTGCGCACGTGCCCTGCTCAGGACTTCGTACCACGTCCACCGTGACCACGTTTCCCTTTATCATGGGCTGGACAATATAACCTGCCGGATCGGTTTCCCCCAGGAACCCCTCCATCTCACGGCGGGAGCCCACAAACCTAAGGCCCTGGCTGCTCCTTCCGTTGCAGGGCTTGCACACAGCCGGGTAGCTGATTTCATCCAAATCCGCATCCTCCAGGCGCACAGTGGGAATCACGGTTCCCTCCATGTGCTCCTCCAGATAACGGTACAGCTCCATCTTGTCGCGGCACAGGCCGATACATGCCTTGTCCGACATACATAAGGCGACATTTATTTCACCGAATTCGAGGCGGTGCAGGTTGAACACATCGATCTCCGCATCCGTCAGAGGGATGACAGCCTTTGCCCCTTCCTTCCGGCAAATGGACAACATAGTCTCAATATAATGGTCTGTATCCGATGCATAGGGAACCTGATAAAACGCATCCACATTCCCGGCGTCCGCAATCCACTCACCGGGATACACGTCGCAGCCTATGACCCGCATACCATTTTCCCTGCATTTCTTGATGACGATATCAGCCGAAAACGACCCTATGGCTGTCACAACCACTGTCCTCATTTTTCGCTCCTCCTGCTTACTCTCCACTTGTTATCCCTCATTCTGATTGATTGATTCCTGACAGCTTCCATCCTGTTTACTTTCTTCTGGGCAGCCTGTCCACTGCCAGGCCCCTGATATACCGGAACACTTCCAGGCCCAGAACCCAGGATGCCAGCATGTACACAACCGCGCCAAAGAGAATCTGCATTCCCAGGCCCAGCCATCCCCCAGGAACATATCTTCCCGCAGCCATGACAGCCGCAGCCATAAGGATTGAGACTGCCACCGACGGAATGATATCCTTCCACTGTTCTATTATGCTGTAATTAAGAAGTCGCTTATTGGGCCACGCGTTGATGAAGGTGCACAGGAAATCCGCCGCAGCCTTAAGCGCCACCAGCACCAGTGGATTATAGCGTATGCCCACTGCCAGAACTGCCAGGCCCACCATCTTTTTTACAATCTCCAATTTAAGGAATATATCGCTGCGTCCCATGGCATTCAGCGCCTGAAGGTTGGCAATGTGAATGGGCCAGAAGGAATAGGCCACACACATGATTTGAAGAAAGGGAACACAGGCCAGCCATTTTTCCCCCAACAGCAGCAGTACCATGGGGCGGGCTACTGCTATAAGGCCCGCCATCATGGGAAGCACCAGATAGGAGCTGACGGTGATGGCCCTTCGCAGCATGGACTTTACACGCTCCGGCTCGTCCTGGCTGGCTGACAGCACAGGCAGCATAACGGACTGGATGGCGGCTCCCAGGTTGCTGACAATCAGCTTGGGAAACTGTTCTCCCCGGTTATAGTTGCCCAGCATGGATTCATTGTAAATCCTGCCAATCACCAGTCCGTATATATTGTTATATACCGTATCCAGAAGGGAGGCGCACAGCAGCTTCCATCCAAAGGCGAACATGGTCTTAATCCGCAGAATACTGAACAAAAGGCGGGGTTTCCAGCTGATGCTCATAAACAGAATCAGCATGTAGAAAAAGTAATATGCAATCTGCTGCCACACCAGGGCCCATACCCCCAGCCCACGGCAGGCCAGGAAAATGCTGATTGCCCCTGATATCATGGATGCCACAAAGGAGGATATGAACAAGCCCTTAAACTCCATATTCCTGGACACATAGGCATTCTGTATGGAGATTACCCCTCCCGGAAACAGGACCACGGCCAGCACCCGCACCAGAGCCGTCATCTCCTGGTTGCGGTAAAAGTATGCGATGCCGGGCGCTGCCAGGAACAGGACCAGGTAAATGACCGCGGATACAGCCATGTTAAAGAAGAAAACCGAAGAAAAATCCGTGTCATCCACCTTCCGCTTCTGAATCAGCGCAGTGCTGAAGCCGTTCTGAACCAATACATTGGCAATGGTGACAAATATAAGTATGACGCCCACCACACCGTACTCTTCCGGCGAGAGCAGGCGCGCCAGTATGATGGAAACCAGGAACTGGACACCCTGGGCGCCTCCATTTTCCATTAACTTCCAAAACAGGCCGTTTAAGACCTTTGTCGTTGTCTGTTTTTCATTCAATGCCTGTTTTCCTTCCTTTCTTCATGGAACCGCGGACAGACCGGCACCTCAGGGCACACCTTTGAAACAGGCTCCCGGTCAGTCCCCAATGAACAGCATCTGCCCCAGTGTACGCACCAGCGTGTTCTTGGTAAAGCCGTACTTCACAATCAGTCCCATTTTTCCCAGCCGGCCGCAGCGGGGCAGTCTTATGAAAGCCTCCAGTGTTTCCTGCTGTTCCCGGTTCAGACGGCTGTAAAACATATGGTAAAAGCTGTCCGCCTGACCAAACATCCTCCTGTAATTCTCTCTGGCGCTGCTTCCGTCCTTTACCCGTGTCCTGACAGAATCCAGGCTGTCTCCCTTCTCAGCTCCCAGGGTATTGCCGCCATGCTGCCTGTAATAGTACAGGGGCCTGTCCACCCATCCTATCTCTCCAAAGCAGGACGCGATAAGGGCCAGCCATGCATCGTGCATAAGGCAGACCCCGGGAATCTCCTTTAGATAAGGCAGCATACTGCGGCTGACCATCACGGCGCCTCCGGTCACATTGTTCTGTACCAGAAGCTGGGGCAGGCTGGTGCGTTCCGGGGAAATTTTCTGATACCGGAAAAAGCTGTCCGCTATGGGCCGCAAAGCCTCATTCGCCACGGTCAGGTCTGAATGCACCAAAAGAGGAACATTGCCACGGCCCGGTTTCCGTTCCATTTCTTTCATCTTATCAGACAGCATCCGCGCCTTTTGGGGCATCCAGACATCGTCCTGGTCGCTCAGCATAAAATAATCCGCCCCGGCCAGAAGCCCCAGATGGGCCAGCTGGCTTTTTGTCATCTCATACTCTGGCAGCAGGCTCCCATGCTGAGGCTGCTCCTCCGGACCATGGGCTGCATCCGCCATCAGCTTAAGGAGCTTCAGGAAATGGACAGCTGCTCCTCCGGACGGCTCCTTCCGTAAAAGCACCAGCACCCGGTCCCCCCGGCTTGCCTCATATTCCTTCAGCAGTTCCCTGGAGCCGTCCGAGGAACAGTCATCCGACACCAGGATACGGACGTCCTCCTCATCCTGTGCCAGTATGGAATCCAGCTGCTGCCTTATATATCTGCTTCCATTATAAGAAGCCATCAGTACCGTAATCATTTTGAGCGTTTCTTCCTTCCATTCATCCATGGCAGCCGTGTCTCAATCAGACGCACCACCCCAGGCTCCACTGCCAGCACCAGGGCAAAAAGCAGGATATCCCAGGGCGTACTGCCTAATACTCCCGGATACATCATTCTGCCTGCCGCCACCTTAAAAAATGCAATGACCGGAACCAGATGGGTACACATGACAGTCAGGGAATGTGTTCCGTAATATGTAAAGAACGGCACAAGAACCCGGCTGAAAATCCGCCATTCCTTCCAGCTGCCTCCGCAGGCAGACACCCGCTCCCCAAACATCAGGATGGTGACAGAGGAAAACCAGGCGGTCAGAATCCAGGATACCGGATTTTCCATGGTCAGAAAATTAAAATCACACCCCGGAATCAAAACCGTCAGGACAATGCCCAAGCACATGAGCAGAAAGGCAGCCGCCAAACCAGCCCGGCCCTTTAAGTACATGGATGCCTTCTGCCACGCGTCACAGGCAAATGTACCCCCCAGGGCCAGCAGGAAGCCCACCAGGCCCTTGATATACACCATAATCGGCAGATGTATGACGCGCCACAGAGTGGTATCCTGTCTGGAACCATTGATATAGAGGATGAGGCACACACTGGCCGCCCCGGCCAGACAGGCTGCAATCCCCATTTTCCTGCGGCTGCCGTATATCATGTTAAACAGCAGCTCCGCTATGAACATACTGGGAAGGAACCACAGTGTCTCTAACCCCACCAATGTGCCCGTATAATAGATGTCGGACATAAGTACCAGGAAGGTATACTGCTGGGGCCACACCAGGAATATCCGAGAGAAAATAAACAGCACGCTGTAGCACACATACGGAATTCCCAGGGATATAAGCCTTTTTCCTGCCATCTCCCGGCTGGATATACCTGTCCTTTCCTTCCCGTAACGCAGCGCATACCGCCATCCTGTATAGACATAAAAAACAGCCAGCATAAAGAAGCCGTACCAGTCAGAGAGTATGCCTAGGCTGGTCTCCACCAGACAATGGCTGGCTACCACTCCCAGCATTCCCATGCCCTTTGCCACATCCAGATAGACCTGGCGGTCCTGTGTCTTAGTCATCTGCCGTATATCCTTCCTGTCCTTTGTCCTGTCTTATCCGAAAATCTCCTCTGCCCTGTTCATGGCAGACTCGATTACCTTGTCCATGTCGTAGTACTTATATTCTCCCAGGCGGCCGCCAAACAATACATGGGATTCCGCCCTGGCCAGTTCCTCATACCTCCGGTACAGCTCCTGGTTTTTCTGGTCATTCACCGGATAGTAGGGTTCCATGCCCTCCTGCCAGCTCACCGGATACTCCCTGGTAATCACTGTCTTTGGCTGTGTGCCGAACTCAAAATGCTTGTGCTCGATTACCCTGGTATAGGGCGTGTCGCGGTCCGTGTAATTCACCACCGCCACTCCCTGGTGGTTTTCCCGGTCCAGAACCTGGGACTCAAAACGCAGGCTGCGGTACTCCAGCTTGCCGAACCGGTAGCCGTAAAATGCGTCAATGGTGCCTGTGTATACCACGGTCTCTCCCAGGCTGTCATAGTGTTCCCTGTTTTCCAGGTAATCCGCCGAAGTCTCTATATCACAGCCCTCAAACAGCTTCTCCACTATGACATTATATCCCCCTATGGGAATTCCCTGATAGGGATCATTGAAATAATTGTTGTCATAGATATACCGCACAGGTATACGTTTGATGATAAAGGCCGGAAGCTCCTTGCAGTCCCTGCCCCACTGCTTTTCCGTATACCCCTTAATTAATTTCTCGTACAATTCCCTTCCCACCAGACGGATGGCCTGTTCCTCCAGGTTCTTCGGCTCGCCAGTAATCTCCGCCCTCTGCTTCTCGATGATGGCCTTCGCCTCATCCGGTGTGGATATGCCCCACATGCGGCTGAAGGTATTCATATTAAACGGCATGTTGTACATCTGGCCTTTATAATTGGCCACCGGGCTGTTGGTATAGCGGTTAAACTCCGCCAGGGAATTCACAAATTCCCACACCTTACGGTTGCCCGTATGAAAGATATGGGCGCCGTACTTGTGCACATGGATGCCCTCAACGTCCTCACAGTACACGTTTCCGCCTATGTGGTTCCTCTTCTCCACCACCAGACAGCGCTTTTTGTTCTTTCTGGCGTACCAGGCAAACACGCCTGCATACAGACCGCTTCCCACTAATATATAATCATATTTTTTCATATCCGGATATGCTCCTTTGCTTCTCGCTCTCTTTGCTTTCACAATTGTACTATGTTTCACGGGAAATGTAAATGGATTATGTCCCCTGCCGCCCCCGCAAGGTCCCGGACCCGCAGGAAACCATGAAACATAAACGGACGTACACAAAAACACGGAACAAAGACAATGGCATCCCTCATTTATAAAGACTGGATGCCATGTCTTTGTTCCGCGTCCCGGTTAGCTGGTGGTCATGAATTGTTTCAGCGCATGAAACAGCTGGTGAAAATCAATGGGTTTTGCTATGTGGTAATTCATTCCGCTGGTCAGTGCCTTTGCCACATCCTCGGCAAAGGCATTGGCAGTCAGGGCAATAATGGGGATGGTTCGGGCCTGGGGGTGGCTGCTTGCCCGGATCATGCGGGCTGCGGTGCAGCCGTCCATCACCGGCATCTGCAGGTCCATGAGCACTGCCTCATATGTACCTGGTGCTGAGGAGGTGAAGCGCTCATATGCTTCCTGTCCGTTTTCTGCCCCATCCACTTCCAGGCCGTGTTCACAGAGTATGGCCCTGGCAATTTCCATGTTAAGGGCATTGTCCTCCACCAGGAGAATCCGCCTTCCCGCCAGGGAAGCACAGTCCATGTCATCATCCCGGATGCAGTCTCTCATATCTCCTGCCCTTTCCTGTTCCTTTCCCTGGATTCTGAAATTCAGGGTGACTGTAAAACTGCTTCCCTCCCCCTCCCTGCTCTCGACATGTATGTCCCCCTGCATGGTGGACACTATGCCATGGGCAATGGACATGCCCAGGCCGGTTCCCTGCTGCTCCTGCACCACAGGCACGACGGCCCTGGAAAATGGTTCAAACACCTGCTTCATATATTCCTCTGACATGCCGATGCCGTTGTCCTCCACCACAAACCGGTAGCAGGCCCACCCCGCTTTCCCCATGGGGACTTCCTCGGTCGTCACTCGGATGATTCCGTTGTCCGGCGTGTATTTCACCGCGTTGGTAATCAGGTTTAAAAGCACCTGCTTCACCCGGTTGGCGTCCCCTATAAGCGACTCATGGATCACACCCTTCCGGCTGAAGGTTATGTCATGGTTTTTCTCCATGGCAGTGGGCTTGATGATGGAATATATGTTATCCAGCATGGTTTCCAGATGAAAGGGTTCCTCCAAAAGTTCCAGCTTCCCCTTCTCGATTCTGGACATATCCAGTATCTCATTAATCAGGGACAGCAGATGGCTGCTGGAGATGCTGATTTTTTCCAGGCAGTCCCTTACCCGCTCCGGCTGGTCTGTGTGGGATGCTGCAAGCGCCGTCATCCCTATGATTGCGTTCATGGGCGTGCGTATGTCATGGGACATCCGGGCCAGGAAATTACTTTTGGCCTCGTTGGCCATGGTGGCTGATTCGTATGCTGCAAACAGGCTTTTCTTATTCTCAGCTTCCTCCTCCAGCTCCTTGCGCTTCTGCTCATCAATGCCCATATTGGCGAAAATGACCTTGGTGACAACGCCGTCTGCGGTCTCCGCAATGCTGAACCTGGACCTCACCCATCTTATACCGTCCGGATATACCCGGCGGAAATCCACATCGTACACCGGCTGCTCCGGTGTAAGGTTCGTCCTCAGAAACTCCGGGCTTCCAACCCGCCGCATCTTTTCCTGGTCCTCCTCATAGACATGACAGCGGACGAATTTCTCATAATACACAGCCATGGAACCCTTGGGAAATTCCTGGCGCCTGCGAATGATTTCCTCCTGCCAGATTGCCTCCTCTATATCGTGCTCCAAATCAAACAGATAGATGGAATAGTAGCACTGGCACAGGTTGGTCAGCACGCTCTCCCGCAGCTCCACCTCCTGCCTGGCATCAATATTCCGCCCTGTTATGAGAATCCGGTCGCCCAGTTCCATATGGATGGGAACCCCATAGTAACGGTAATAATGAAGCTTCCGGTCCCGGTCCCGGATTCTCAGAATGCCCTCCAGGGATTCTGTGTCCCTGTAGCTGTCAGGAGAACAGATCTGTTCAAGCTTTTCTTTGTCCTCCCGGGGAAGGGACGGCATCACCTGGCTGAGTAATTCGCTGAGCATTCCCTTAGGCGCTATCTTCAGCCGGTCTCCCATGTAATGGAGGCAGCTGTACTCCTGACTTGTTGGGTCCAGGCTCAGGACAAGAGTATAAATCGTGGATACAGCCACTCTGGCCGTTACCTCGTCCATCCGTTTCTCCACCTCGCCGTCCTGTATGTCAAATGCCAGGATAGCTCTGGCTTTTAAGTCGGATTCAGGCGCAAACGGTATGGCCATAACCCGCTGCCAGCTTCCGCTTCGGATACGGTACAATTCCTCTATCTGCTTTTCCCCTGACAGGAACTGTTCCTGTATATATTCATATTCCGCAAACCGTTCAATCCTGTTTCTGAATTCCGGTCTGATGCAGGACCGTGAATATCCGCGGAGAAATTCCCTGAAATCCGTATATTTCGTCAGATTATCCTTGAAATCCTCCGCAGCCTTGATTATCTTATAGGAGCCGTCCCTTAAATCGCACAGCAGGATTCCCCTGTAGCGTCCGCTCAGGGTCTGGATGACCGCATCATATTCCTTCTGGAACATGATGGTATCCGTGATGTTCTGGTGGTATCCCCGCAGGCGGATTCCATCCTCCCATTCCTGATCCTTCATGCCGCCGCACCGCACGGATATAGGCCCCCACAGGGGATGGTTCCATTTATACTGGACTTCCTGCACCTCTGCCCGGGTACTGGCAATCGCCTTGGACACGGTCTCCTGCACAGCTCCTTTGTATTCATCCTGGATTCTGTTATACCATACCTGGTAGCACTCCTCCGGTGCCGGCGCAGCGTCCAGCCCCAGAAGTTCCAGCATGACACTGTCCGCGTGCATGACAGGCTCCCTGCCCTGACAGAGTATGATTTCCCACAGTCCTGTGCGGGTGCTGCGCAGAATGTCTGTCTTCCCTTTATCCGTAAAGTAATCCTGCATAGAGGCCATTCCTTTCTCAGGCCGGAATTTTCTTCCGCCCTCTGTGCGTCCCATTTCGCCGCCTTTCCTCTATTATACACAGAACCACCCTGACATGACAAGCAAATAACAAAACACAGTCCCTGCAATACCGCACCCGCGCCTCTTCTTATATCACAATGTCCTTATATATACCCTGCATTCATAAGGCTTCAGTTGTTCCAATGTCTGTCCGCAATCCGCTTCCCCGTAGTTGCCTATCAGCTGCCGGCAGCCTTCAAGCTCCGGTTTTTCTCCCAAATCCGCAGCAGAAGCCTTCATATTGGCCAGCACTACAAGTTCCTGACCCTGATAGGTGCGCCTGTACGCCAGCACCTGAGGATGTTCCCTGTATATGAATTCAATCTCCCCTTCTGATATGACTTTATATTCTTTCCTCAGGGCAATCAGCCTCTTGTAATAATTCAATATGGAGACGGAATCCGCTGCCTCTGCCTGGGCATTGATATAAGAATGGTTCTCCGGTATGCCTATCCACGGCTCCCCCTGTGAAAATCCGGCATATCGGCTGCCGTCCCACTGCATGGGCGTCCGGCCGTTATCTCTGGAACGGGCAGCCAGCACCTTCAGCGCTTCCTCCCCGGTGATTCCCTGCTCTGTCAGGATACGGTAATAGTTAATGCTTTCAACATCCCGGTACTGGGAAATATCCCCGTAATGCGGGTTGGTCATCCCCAGCTCTTCCCCCTGGTATACATACGGCGTCCCGCGGAACATGTGGATGACCGTTGCCAGCATTTTGGCAGATTCCTTCCAGTATCGGCCGTCATCCCCGAACCGTGATATGGCTCTGGGCTGGTCGTGGTTGCACCAGAACACGGCATTCCAGCCGTTTTCCCGCTCCATGCCTTCCTGCCACTCCATGAACAGCTGTTTAAGCCGGACCAGGTCAGGCTCCGTCAGTTTCCACTTATCCCCGTCCCTGTAGTCCACCTTCAGGTGATGGAAGTTAAAGCACATGGATAACTCCCGGTCCTCCGGCCTGCTGTAGCGGATACAGTTATCCAGGGTGGTGGAGGACATCTCTCCCACTGTCACCATGTCCTCTATGCCCGTATCCCGCACCAGCTCCTGGAGATACTCATGTACCCTGGGCCCGTCGGTATAGAAGCGGCGGCCATCCCCTTTGTGATCATCCTCAAAAATATCCGGTTTGGATATCAGATTCACCACGTCGAACCGGAATCCCTTCACTCCCTTGGCCTTCCAGAACAGGATTACCTCCTTAAGCTCCTGACGCACCCTGGGATTATCCCAGTTTAAGTCGGCCTGGGTTACATCGAACAGGTGGAGATACCATTTTTTCAGGCGGGGTACATACTCCCAGGCATTTCCCCCGAATTTGGACTGCCAGTTGGTGGGCGGCGCGTCCGGGCTCCCTTCCCTGAAGATATAATAATCCATGTACTCCGGATTGCCCTCAAGTGCCTTCTTAAACCATGGGTGTTCCGTGGATGTGTGGTTAAATACCATATCAAACATGCATCCCATGCCCCTTATGTCCGCTTCCCAGATCAGTTCCTCCACATCCTCCATGGTGCCGAATACAGGGTCAACTGCCCGGTAGTCAGCCACATCGTAACCGTTATCATTGAGTGGGGAGCTAAAAAACGGTGTCAGCCAGATATAATCAATTCCCAGCTCTTTTAAATAGTCCAGCCTGCTTATGACTCCGCGTATGTCGCCCAGGCCGTTTCCTGTTGTATCCTGAAAGGACTTGGTATAAATCTGGTAAACCGTACTGTCCTTAAAATGTCCCATAAATGGTTCCTCCTTCATATCTGCTCCGTCATATCTGCTCCGACAAATCTGCCCCGTTATATGACTCAATCTATCCTGGCCACCGCATCCGCCAAAGCCCTTACCCTTCGTCCGGTCTGCCAGCTTATAGCTCCTGAATTTCCGGGATTGGTAAGGACCATGATGACCATGTCGCTGTGCCCTGCCCCGGCAATCTTCTCACGGTCAAATGCAATCAGTTCCTCTCCGGCTCTGACCCTGTCCCCGGGCTTTACAAAGGCCCTGAAACCATCTCCCTTCATATCCACTGTATCCAGCCCTATGTGTAACAGCAGTTCCATGCCGTTATCCAGAACCAGTCCGCAGGCATGCAGGCTTTCTTCCATGACAACAGCCACCATGGCGTCAGCCGGCGCCCTCAAAACGCCGTCTTCCGGTTTAATGGCCACCCCGTCCCCCAGTGCCCTGGATGCAAACACCTGGTCAGGAACATCTTCCATGGGGATAACTTCACCGGATACATATGCTTTTAATTCCCTGATTGGCTGGCTTGCAGAGTCTTTCCTTTCCTCCCGGCTGGCTTCATGGCCGGACTCATTTTGGTTCTCCCGGCCGCCGCCTATCCCCTTCTTCCTTCCTATGGCATAGGTCAGGCAGAACGGAATCAGGATTACCAGTCCCATGGCAGCCGCGAAGAGTCCCATGTACTGGGGCTGGATGGACAGGATGCCCGGTATGCCTCCCACACCAATGGCATTGGCCTTGATTCCGCTGACAACAGACAGCACCGCGCCCACTGCCGATCCGGCCATTGCGCAGATAAATGGAAAACCGTATTTCAGATTCACACCAAACATGGCTGGTTCTGTTACACCCAGGTAACAGGAAATGCAGGCGGGTACGGATACTTCCTTTGCCTTGGCGTCATTCTTCTGGAGAAGTATCATGGCCAGTACAGCGGAGCCCTGGGCGATATTGGACAGGGCAATCATGGGCCACAGGGTGGTGCCTCCAAAGTCAGCTATCAGCTGGAGGTCAATGGCATTGCTCATATGATGCAGTCCTGTGATTACAAGAGGTGCATAGAAAAAACCAAAAATACCGGCAAACACGCCCTTAAAGGGGGATGTCAGGCCCGCGTTCACACAGTCTGAAATCACGGCGCCAATCTTCCAGCCAATGGGTCCAAGGATGCCGTGGGCCACTGCCACGGATATCAGCAGGGAGCAGAAGGGGACCACAATCATGGAAATCATGGCAGGACATATTTTTCTGAAGAACCGCTCCAGGTACACCAGGGTAAAGCCGGCCAGCACAGCCGGAAGCACCTGGGCCTGATATCCAATCATATCCACCTGGAAGAGTCCGAAATTCCACTTTGGTATCTCTGCCGCCGCCGTGGTGGCAACACTGTACGCATTTAACAGCTGGGGCGACACCAGTGTGATTCCCAGAACGATTCCCAGTGCCTGGGTCGTTCCCATCTTCTTGGTGATGGACCAGACAATGCACACAGGCAGGAAATGGAATACGGCCTCGCCGATAAGCCACAGGAAGCTGTTGATACCAGCCCAGAATACAGATATCTGGGTCAGTGTCTTAGTGCCGCCGTCAAACAGGGCAATCTCCCCGATGATATTACGGAATCCCAGAATCAGACCGCCTACAATGATAGCCGGAATCAAGGGCGCAAATATCTCTGCCAGACTGCTCATGATTCTCTGGATAAGGGTCTGGTTCTGCATGGCAGCCTTCTTCACCGCCTCCTTGGAGACTCCCTCTATGCCTGCCACCTCCGCAAAATCATTGTAAAAGGTACTCACCTCATTGCCGATTATGACCTGGAACTGCCCTGCCTGGGTGAATGTACCCTTGGCAGAGGACAGGCTTTCGATGGCCTCTGTATCCGCCTTGGACGGATCGTTTAACACAAAGCGCATCCTGGTAACACAGTGTGATACGGCTGCAATATTCTCCCTGCCGCCCACATACTCCAACAGTTTCTTTGAATCCCCGGTAAACTTTCCCACGTTCAATACCTCCTATGAATCTGACCACGAAACAGCATCTTGTTTAAACAAGTTCCTTATATTCGGATTATATCTTGTTTAAACAAGTTTGTCAATGATGATTTTGATTTTTTCCGGTGTTTTTCACATTCTGTACCTAAAAAGCACCGGACGAACATTTGCCTGAAGCTCCCTGTTCTCCGATGCCTTGATTTACCTACTTAGTCCGATGGGCCAGATCGTAAAATACGAACCGGTCCGGTCTGTGCCTGGACTGGGTGAACTCAAACATGACTCCCTCCTTGTTATAGGTCATGCTGCTCACCACTGCCATACAATTATAATCCTTTAAATCCAGATACGTTTCATCAATCTGGTTGACGCGCTCCACGGTCATTTTCCTCTTGGTGGTCACAATGCTTTCACCCAGGTCCTTTTCCATATATTCATAGATGGAACGCTCCGCGATCTCCGGTGTCAGGTCCCGTACCACATCCTTTAAGAAATAGTTGTGGTCAATGATTAAGGCTTCCCCCTCAATGCAGCGCACACGCTGGATATAATAAATCTGGGCTCCCACAGGAAAGGTGGTCCTCCTTTGTATGGTCTCATCCACGGTCAGCTCCGCGAAACAGACCACCCTGGTGGTATAGTTCTTCCTGTTCCTGGCCACTGCTTCCTTCAGGCTCTCTATGCCGCCCAGTATGAACTCCGACTGCTGCTGTCCGGGCTGGTAAATGATTCTCACTCCCTTGCCGTGGATACTCTGCACGTATCCTTCCGACGCCAGCTGCCCGATGGCCCGGCGGATGGTATTCCTTGAACAGTCAAACTCTTTTACCAGGGTATTTTCCGAGGGCAGCAGTTCCTGGAACCCGTAGGTCCCATCCTCCATCTTTTCCCGGAGCGCCATATAAATCTCATTATATTTTGTCTTTGCCATATAAACCTCATACATCTCTTTTTATAATGGGTCTGCCGGATAAATCCCCTGCGCAAACCAAAACAGTTTTGTCCGTTTTAAACCGGCATGCCCCGGAATTATCCGAGAGGAATTCCTACCACATACAGCCGTATGAAAAACAGTACCATTAAATGCAGCGGGTAAAACCAATAGAAGGCGTATTTCCATGGTGCCTGTCCCTTTTTTCCGTTGTAAAAATACAGGGGAACAGCAGACAGAATCCCTGCCCCATAACATATATTCCAGGATTCCAGTAAAGACAGGATACCGCCGGACATCACCTGGACAATGCGCTTCTCCCGCAGGAGATAAAACAATGAGATAATCAGTATCCCATCCATGTCGTAATCCGCCTTCAAAAACACAGCGGCCAGACATCCGCCTCCGATTACGGCCGCCATCCCGGCGGCGCGGCGCGGCTGTGTTAAGCCCTCGCTCTGTTTCAGGCCCCGGAGCACCAGCAGCCCGATTGCCAACTCAACGTACACGTTGCTGCTTCCCCCGGCCCACGTATTCCACACAGCCAGGCGGAAAGGAATTTCCGAGATAAGCGCAAACGCAGCCATCCTGAGCCAGTATCTGCGCCAGTCCCTTGTATGAAGGAATCCCTCCACCAGCAAAAAGCAGTAAATGGGAAATGCAATCCTCCCAACTGTTCTGAGCATCCGCCACAGCCAATAAAGGGTATCCCCCCATTGGGATGTCATGAGCATGGCGACCTGTTCCAGGTTCCCCCGGTAGTATACAATCCGTTCCAGCAGCACAGCTCCAATATGGTCCGCAAGCATGGTGGCCATGGCAATATATTTCAGGGCGGTACCGCTTAATCCTACCTGTATTTCCGGTTTCTTTCTGCTGAACGGCATGCCTTCATTCCTTCCTTATATCTAATCTATCTATTTATCTTATCACCGGGTGATTGGTTTGCAAAGTATTTTCTTCACACATTCTTTATGAAGCCACCAGCTTTTCCCCCTTGTATTTATTTCCACATGATATATAATGCTCTATAAGACTTCTGCTAAAAAGATGTTAAGAAATGGAGGATTTTATGAAGAAAAAGACACAATTCTTGTTAAACCTGGCGCTTACCGCCATCTTTTTTATTTTGATCATTTTCCAGGGGCCCAATCTGAATCCCCTGTATCCGGATGGGGCATTTTCATGGTGTTTCATCATCAGCTGCTATGTGGTGCTGAACTTTTTCGTAGCCCTGGGCAGTGTCCGGGTAGGTGCCAATGAATACGGCCGCCCGCAGATCAGCATTGACAAAAGTGTAAGGGGTTATAAAAGGGGCTTCGTCCTTCTCGCCATCCTTTGGGTACTGTATTTTGGCGTTTCCATCCTGTCCATGCCCCTTTTTAATTACAAGGCCTACAGGGACCAGTTAGGCGTCCCGGCCGTATCAGAATTCACGGATACGGTACAGCCCCTTGCTTTGGACCAGCTTCCAATCGTGGACAAGAGTCTGGCAAGAGAGCTGGCCGATAAGAAGGTGGGCGAAAATCCCGGCCTGGGAAGCCAGGTCATCCTGGGTACCCCTGTCATCCAGAAGGTAGACGGAAAACTGGTATGGGTCGTTCCCCTGGAGCATTCCGGCTTCTTCAAATGGCTTAAAAACATGGACGGCTCCGCGGGTTATATCGTGGTGTCGGCCAGTGATGTCAGCGACGTAACCCTGGTAACAGACTATAAAATCAAATACCAGGCCAACGCCTACCTGTTAGACGACTTAAACCGCCATGTGCGCTTCTTTGGCGGCGGACTCTTTAAAGGTCTTACAGACTATTCCTTTGAGCTGGATGATGACGGCGTTCCTTACTGGGTCATTACCTCCTATCAAAACCGCTGGCTCTTTAACCTGCCGGAGGCCGACGGAGTACTGACGGTCAATGCCACCACAGGAGAGACCACCCATTATACCATCGCCACACTGCCGGATTGGGTGGACCGCGTACAGCCTGAGAATTTTGTAATGCAGCAGATACAGAACCAGGGTGTCTATGTGCACGGCATTTTCAACTTCTCCAACCAGGACAAATTCCGCCCCAGCCAGGGTGATATCATCATCTATAACGGCGCCCGCTGTTACCTGTTCACAGGCCTAACCAGCGTGGGATCCGATGAATCAGCCATTGGCTTCATACTGGTGGACATGGTGACCAAGGAATCCAACATCTACCAGATGAGCGGCGCAACTGAAATGGCAGCCCAGAGCTCTGCGGAAGGAAAAGTCCAGCAGTTTGGCTACCGGGCCTCCTTCCCAATGATTATCAATCTGGACGGACAGCCCACCTACTTCATGACCTTAAAGGATAATGCGGGCCTGATTAAACAGTACGCCTTTGTGTCTGTCTCCAACTATACCAATGTGGGAACCGGAGAGACCATTGACAGCGCCCTGCGCAATTTCCGCCAGGTGCGCGGAAACGCCGGAGTGAACATTACCACCGGCCAGACCATTTCCAAGGAGGAGGGCACTGTCCTGCGCATTGCCAGTGAAACCATAGACAATACTGTCACCTATAAACTGATACTGGAGGAAAAACAGGACTATATCTTCACCGTGTCCTATGACCTGAGTAACGAGCTGGCCCTGACCCAGCCAGGAGACAAAGTGGCCCTGGAGTACATGGATGATCCGTCCGGAATCTGCTCCGCGTCGTCCTTTGACAATCTGGAATTTGACCAGTCCGGGCAGTAACGGGCAGTCATATGACGATCCTCCCAGAGACTGGCGCAGACCTGCCGCAGACAGGTTAAGCACAAATAAATCAAAAAGACGGTACTGAACATAAGGTAATCGAAATGATTCCTTGTTCAGTCCCGTCTTTTTTGTATCTGGAGTTCCTGCTTTAGATAAATCCTAATCGCTCAGAAATCTTCCCGGCGCACTCCCGAACCTTCTTCAGCTCCTCTGAATAGTCCACTCCTACCTCCTTCACACCAAACACGCCGACCACCCCTGACAGCCTTGTCTCGAAATTGTAAATCGGACTGGCAATGTTATAAAAGGGACCGGGGCCGTCTAATCCGTAGGAAGCAAGTTTCTCCGTCCTGATGCGGTTCTTCTCCTCCTTCGACAGCTGGCATATTTTCTTTTCATGATGTGTGAACACTTCGGCTATTTTGGCAAATGCCGTGTTCTTGATCGGTTCCTCGTCTCCGATGGACGGCGTCATGACAACCGGATGCTTAGGCTCACATTTTGCAATATAGAGAATCTTTTCACCGTCTATCTTGCCTAATAGTACCGCCTTTCCAATATCCTCTGCCAGAGCCTTCATACACTGGTAAGAATTGCTCAGCAGATCCGAATTCTTCGAGTAGGAACGCCCGATGGCATATGCACGGAACCCAATGCCGTAACAGACCTTATCTGTGCACCTGTATATCATGGCGCGCTCTTCCAGGGCGTGCAGGATATCATACACGCTGGTCTTTGGATATCCTGTTATCTTCACTAAATCTGCCAGTGATATTTCGCCATGCTTGGAAATTATCTCCAATATCTCCACCGTTCTTAACACAGTCCTGTTCATGTTTCACCCTTATCCTTCGTATATTGACTTAATTATACAATAAATCAGGCAAAAACAAAACAATCTGTGGAAAAATCACAAGAAGCCCAATTACCGACATAATCATCGCCACGAATATCCATACCTCTTTACCTGCCTTTGAGACCGTAGTTTTGGCGATAGAGGAGCCCAAATACAATAAACTCCCCACAGGCGGGGTGATGGAACCCACCAACACGGTGAGCACCAGCACAATACCGAAATACAGCGTGTCAATCCCATAGGCTTCCATGGCCGGTACCAGGATGGGCGCAAATACAATCAACACAGGGATTCCCTCCACAAAAAGTCCCAGTACGAACAGAAACAAAATCACCATACACAGGGCCACTGTCCCATTAGAAGTCAGGGCCTGCATCACATTTACCACGGTCTCCGGAAAACTCTCCCATGCCAGGAACCAGCTGAATATGGACGCCATGGCGATTATAAAGAGGGATACAGCAGTTGTGGCAGCCCCCTTTACCAGTATCCTCGGGATATCCTTTAATTTAATGGTTTTATACACAAATATCCCGATAATAAACGCATATACCACTGCCACCACACCGGCCTCTGTGGCCGTGAAAATTCCTGACAGGATTCCACCCATAATAATGATCGGCATCAGCATCGGGATGACTGCCTGCTTTGCAGCTTTACCTATATTTTTAAGAGAAAATGTCCCAGCTGTACCATATCCGCGTTTGAGGCTGATAAAGTATACGGCAACACTCATGGCCAAGGCCATCAGAATCCCGGGTACAATTCCGGCAATCAGTATCTTAGTAATATTTACGCTGGCAATCACCGCATACATCACAAGCATGACACTGGGTGGTATAATGGGGCCAATAGTAGAGGATGCCACTGTTACCGCCACGCTGAATTCCTTTGAATAGCCATCCTTGACCATCATCGGAATCTCCAGAGAACCCAGGGCAGCTGTATCTGCCGTGGCTGAACCGGACAACCCTGCAAACAAAACGCTGGCCAGGATGTTGACAATAGCCAGGCCTCCCCTTAAAAAACCTACCAGCGCACGGGCCAGATTCAATATCCTATCCGTCAGATCCGCCTCGTTCATAAGCTCTCCTGCAAGGATAAAAAACGGAACCGCCATCAGCGAAAATGAATCCGTGGCACTGAACATCCTGGTTATAAGCATATTGAGGGGCATTTGGGAGTATACAACCGTCCCCAGACAGGCGATGCCCATGGTAAATGCAATTGGCATTCCCAAAACAAGCAGTATGATAAATATAGACGCAAGTATAACGAGCACGTTTACCCTCCTCCTCCCGGAGACAGCCTTTACAGCTGTCTCCGCATTCCTAAGTCTTCCATCAGATGATCCAGATAGTATATAAACAGCAGCAAAAATCCCATCGGTATTGCCGCGTACACTGCTCCCATAGGAACATTGAGCGCAGGGGAAAACTGTTTGAAATTAATCGGTATTACCTGCGCCCCCACAATGACAATCACAGCGGAAAATACCAAAACAAGCAGATCTATGATTACCGCCAGCCGCCTCACCGCCTGTTCCGGTAGTTTGGAAGTAAAATAATCAACTCCCAGGTGCATTCCCTGTTTCCCGGCCCACGCTGCGCCTATGAATACAATATAGATAAAGGAATAGCGGGACAGCTCTTCCGTCCAATACAGAGGCGAATTGAATACAAACCGGAATACCACCTGCAAAAACATGGATATGATCATAGAGGAGGCTGCTATTGTGAGAAGAAATGCAACGACAAAATCTGCTGCCTTTATAAGAATTTTCATTTTCCTCCCCCTCACGTTAATTGAATGATTTTCCCAATTCCTCTTCTGCCAGCACTTTCACAGTATCGCTGATTCCGCCTGCGTATTCCGTATAAACAGAAGCCGTAGCGTCAATAAAACTCTGTTTATCCACCTCGTTAATCTGAACACCTTTTTCCTCCAGCTTCTCCTTCATCTCCTCCTGAAGCTTCTCGTCCATCTCACGTTCCATTTTGCCAAAGCGTATTGCGGATTCAGTCAGGTATTCTTTAAGATCATCAGGAAGGGAATCATATGACTTCTGGCTGATAGCCACTACTCCGGGAGGCGCGAAATGTTCCGTTAAAGACACATTTTTGCATATCTCATAGTATCCGTCTGAATAAATATTTCCCAGAGCATTTTCCGCTCCGTCCATTACACCCTGTTGAATAGCTGAATACAGCTCACTGTACGCCATCGGTGTTCCTGAAGCACCCATTGCATTCAGGGTTGCTATCATTACATCGCTCTCCATGACACGTATCTTCAATCCCTTCATATCTGCCGGAGTGGTCACCGGAGTATTCTTGGTATACACGTTTCTAAAACCATTCGAAAACCATGTAAGGCCTTTTATACCGATTCCTTCGAGTTCAGCAAACAATTCGTCTCCCATCGGTCCGTTAAACACCTTCTCCATCTCCGCGTAATCCTTGAAAAAATACGGAAATGACAGCAGCGAGAAATCATTGAGAAAACC
This sequence comes from Enterocloster sp. 210928-DFI.2.20, assembly GCF_020554465.1. Classification (NCBI taxonomy): domain Bacteria; kingdom Bacillati; phylum Bacillota; class Clostridia; order Lachnospirales; family Lachnospiraceae; genus Enterocloster; species Enterocloster sp. 210928-DFI.2.20. The sequence continues at coordinate 31,087 of NZ_JAJCHK010000020.1, read as the reverse complement.
GTTGACGGCTGCGCTTGAAACCTGGGCCATCTCTATATTGCCAAGCTGCATTCCCTCCACATAGTCTCTCTCTCCTCCCAGCTGGCTGCTTCCCATTACTTTAAGAATCAGCCGCCCGTTGGTCTTTTCCTTTGCCTCCTGTGCCCATTCATTCAGCACAGTATTATGCAGATGACTGTCGCTGGATACAATGGCAATTCTGATGGTATATGTCTTGCCGTCATCTTTTGCACTCTGAGACGCAGATGTCTCTGTCACTGCCTCTCCTCCTGCATTTTTCTCTCCCCCCGTCTTTTCCGCTCCTGCTGGCTGCCCGGATACAGTTGCTGGTGCAGGTGTTTCTTTTGCCCCGCATCCGGCTGTTCCAAATGCCATGACAACTGCCAATAATCCCCATAAAAATCTTCTCGTCATATTCCCTTCCTCCCTCGTTATAAATCGTACAAATAACGGTTCAACGAAACACACGCATTCTCTTCAACCAACATAACGGTCTCGATCCTAAGTCCACCCCACTCCATTCCGTGAAGGTCAAACTTAGTGGCAAGCGTCATACCTGGAACCATGATGAATGAAGCGTCATCATCCAGATTAGGCCTTTCCACACAGTCCAGCCCGATGCTGTGTCCCACTGCTCTAAGCCCCTTCGCATATGGTTCGAAATACTCTTCCACATGGTTTTTTCTGGCATAATGCAGAAACATCTCATAGATCCGGGAAGCTGGTTCCCCTGGCCTTAAACATTCAATGGACTGAACGACCGCATCTCTGGATGCCTTTAAAATGGCTTTCTGACCGTCCGTGGCTTTTCCATTGATTACCGTTACAGCTACATCCGTTGCATAGCCCTTGTATGCAGGAGCCACATCAATGATTACCGCCTCTCCATCTTCTATCCGCTTATGAGTGGGCCTCCATGTAGGTACCTCAGTATTCATGCCTGAGGACAGCACCGTGGCGCAGCTTAAATCACAGCCATTAGATTTCATCACATATTCAGCCGTAGCGCACAGGTCAATCTCCGTTACCTCTGACTCCCTCATCTTCTCTACGCAGGCTTTCAGAGACATATCACCTATGTGCGCTGCGTATCTGGCCAGCTCAATTTCCTCCGGTTCCTTCACAGCCCTCATCTCAGTGAGCTTGTCATCCATGTCCACATAATCATTTCCTACCAGCCAGCCATTAAGACGCTTAAAATACTTTACGGGAAGCAGGTCCTGTCCGCTCAGTCCGATGAGCAGAGGTCCTCCCTTCTTATCCCTGAGTCCTTTAAAATAATCGGACAGTGTCTCAATATTCCGGATATCCGCAATCCAGGACACTCTTCTGGCCGATTGGGAATTGATGGCCCCCAGAAATAATGTCACTTTCCCTTCCGGAGTCACAAATACTCCCTGAGGAGATTCCTCAATTACATTGATTGGTTTATAGTCAGAAAAATAAGTCGTAAATCCCGCCCTGTACTCATCTGAAAAAATAAATGCCCCATCCAGATGATTACCGCGAACATATTGCGCAATTATCTGAATACGTTTCTCAAAAATAGGCACAGGTATACCTGTATACCCTCCCATACAACACCTCCTGATATATTTGTATTTACGAACGCCGTTCTAAATATTGTACTTATATTATATCATTGCCATAAGCTGATTTCAATTTATTTGATGCCGCAATCGTTCGTATATACGTTTTTTCCAGCTTTTCATTTACTAAATCTCTTTATTTATCAAGGAATTCTCCCCCTTCCACCAAAAATCAGAGCAAATAAAAAGCAGATTCCGAAGAACCTGCCGTCTATCATATAATGATACTTAATAATCAGATTTTAAAACCAGTTTTAGTACACTCCCCGCTGTCTTTTGCATTGGAACATGTAGTCCCCGGTGCTCCTCAAAAAAGGACCGGCCCCAAAAGGCCGGTCCTGCAATCCTTAATTAATGTAACACCTTCACATCCAATATAACATACCCAATATCAGCTGCCAATTAATAGAACAGTCTGTTCACCGCACTGAATATGCCGCGGAGGGAAGCCCTTGTGATGTTGGAGCTGATACCCACGCCGTAGGTGGCCTTGCCTGTCACCTGGTCTACCAGATGGATGTAGGAAGCAGCCTCTGCACCGGAACCGGATGCCAATGCGTGCTCACTGTAGTCCAGAACCTTAATCTGGATGCCGAGGGCATCCTCCATGCCTCTCTGAACAGCATCAATAGGTCCGTTTCCAACGCCCTCAAATGTCTTCTCAATACCGTGATCTGAGTAAGTCACCTTAGCCAGTGTTGCAAACTCGCCGTCTCCTGTCTCCGTATCGGTTATGCGGCATTTTCTGAAGTGCATGGGTTCCTTGCGCTCCAGGTAGTTCTTCTTGAATTCCTCCATGATCTGCTCAGGTGCAACCTCACCCTGCTGCTCGGAAATCTTCTGGATGACATCTGCGAATTCCTTGTGCATACCCTTTGGCAGCTTGAAACCATAGAAGGTATCCATGACAAAGGCCACGCCGCCCTTTCCGGACTGGCTGTTGATACGCACGATTGGCTCGTACTCCCTGCCGATATCGCTGGGATCGATAGGAAGATATGGAACCTCCCAGTACTGTCCGTTTCTCTCATGAAGGGCCTGCATACCCTTGTTGATGGCATCCTGATGGGAACCGGAAAATGCAGTGAACACCAGCTTGCCTGCATAGGGATGTCTGGGCGGAATATCCATCTTGGTGCAGCGCTCACATACATCTGCAATCTCACGGATATTCTCAATGTTAAGTTCAGGGTTGATTCCCTGTGAAAACATATTATATGCAACTGTCAGTATGTCCACATTACCGGTACGTTCCCCGTTGCCGAAAAGAGTACCCTCCACCCTGTCGGCTCCTGCAAGGAGGGCCAGTTCTGTGGAAGCCACACCCTCTCCCCTGTCATTGTGGGGATGGATGCTTAATATAATGCTTTCCCTGTTCTTAAAATGTGTATTCATCCATTCGATCTGGTCCGCATACACATTAGGGGTGGTCATCTCCACTGTGGACGGGAGATTAATGATAATGGGATTTTCCCTGGTGGCGCCCCAGGTCTCCTGCACCGCTGTACAGATATCAAGGGCAAAATCCAGCTCTGTGCCGGTAAAGCTCTCAGGGGAATACTCCAGACGAATCTGGGTATCGCAGTCAGCCATATACCGCTGGACCATCTTGGTTCCTATGACGGCTATGTCCTTTATATCTTCCCTGTCCTTATGGAATACCACATCCCTCTGTAAGGTGGATGTGGAATTGTAGATATGTACAATGGCCTTCTTAACACCTTCAAGGGCCTCAAAGGTCCTCTTAATCAGATGCTCGCGGCACTGCACCAGCACCTGGACCTCCACGTCATCCGGGATGAGCTTGCGCTCCACCAGGGTGCGTAAGAAATCATACTCAATCTGTGATGCGGCAGGAAAGCCAACCTCGATCTCCTTAAAGCCCAGCTTCACAAGAAGGTTGAACATCTCCACCTTCTCCTCCACCACCATAGGCTCCACAAGGGCCTGGTTGCCGTCCCTTAAGTCCACGCTGCACCATATGGGAGCCTTCATAATCTCCTTATTCGGCCATGTGCGCTCCGGGAAATCCACCACAGGGACCCTCTTATATCTTTGATAATTTAACATAATTCATTCCTCCATTCTGTTCATCTGATTTCAGGCGCCTGAAAACGCCTGGTTCCGTCCATATTCCAATCTCACTTCATACGGTGTCCTGTTCCACTTTAAGGTGATATTTGTATCTTCACTCCTGTTTTGAAACTTCACTTGTGTCCTCAGCCCATTCCGGGCAGTCGCTCAATAACACCGTAATGACGGATGATGAACAGCACGACTCTTACTGGTTCAGCCCCATTTCACATCATTCCTTTGCTCTGAAAATCGCTGGCCGTAAGGACCCACGCCCCTGTCAGGGCCATACGGTAAATGCAGAAATCCCGGAGCACGGCGCTCCGGGATTTCTGTTGTCCTCTTAGCAACGTTATCTAATTATAGCACATTTCAAAATAACTGACAATAAGGAGTCGCCGGTTGACTATTCTCAATAGTTATGGCTTTTATTCCTCTGTTTCATAAAATGTACTCCAAGACTCCCTCTTTCATTTTCAGGGAATGGTTCACAGCACCTTGCATACGGCCCTAAATGCAATGCCCCCGGTCCTTCATAACCTGGATTACCTGGTCCACATATGTCTCGCAGGTCTGGATATCAGGCGCCTCCACCATGACGCGTACCACCGGCTCGGTTCCTGACTGGCGCAGCAGGATTCTTCCGTCGCTGCCCAGGCTCCTGGTCACCCTGGCCACCTCAGCCTGCACTGCCTCGTCATCCTGGGCTGTCTTTTTATCCTTTACCCGCACATTCTTAAGTACCTGAGGGTAAATCTCCACCTCAGAAGCCAGCTTATCAAGGGGCTGCTTTTTCTCCAGCACCACCTCCATCACCTTTAGGGAGGTAAGGATTCCGTCTCCTGTGGTGGCATGTTTGCTGAATATAATATGACCGGACTGCTCTCCGCCCAGACAGTGCCCGGTGGCGGCCATGTTCTCATACACATATTTGTCCCCCACCGCCGTCTTCACATAGGCAATGCCTTCCCGGTCAAATGCCTTATATAATCCGAAATTGGACATGATGGTGGTGACTACCGTATTATTGAACAGGCTTCCCTGCTCCTTCATGTATTTGCCGCAGATGTACATGATGCTGTCCCCGTCCACCACGCGGCCGTTCTTATCAACCGCAATGCACCGGTCCGCATCGCCGTCATAGGCAAATCCTATATCGCATTTCTCATCTGCCACAAACTTCTGGAGATGTTCGATATGGGTGGAGCCGCAGTCCGTATTGATGTTCAGTCCGTTGGGCTCATTGTTCATCACATGTGTCTCCGCACCCAGGGCGTCAAACACGTTTTTGGCAATGGCGGACGCGCTTCCGTTGGAACAGTCCAGGGCCACCTTCATGTTCTTGAAGGAACGGGTGGCAATGGATATAAGGTATCCGATATAGCGGTTGCGGCCAGCTGCAAAGTCCACGGTCCGGCCAATATGTTCCCTTTTTGCCAGCGGGATCTCTCCCATCTCCCCATCGAGATATTTCTCAACCTCCAGGATAACGGACTCTTCTAGCTTCTCGCCCTTCTCGTTGATGACCTTGATGCCGTTGTCGTAAAATGGGTTGTGGCTGGCAGAAATCATAATTCCGCAGTTAAATCCCTCGGTGCGCACCACATAGGACACGCTGGGGGTGGTGGTGACATGCAGCAGATATACATCCGCGCCTGAGGCTGTCAGCCCCGCCACCAGGGAATATTCAAACATGTAGCTGCTGCGTCTGGTATCCTTTCCGATAACCACCCTGCAGCGCTCATCCGGCGTCTTCTGTCCATAGTACCAGCCCAGGAAACGGCCTACCTTGTAGGCGTGCTCCACGGTCAGGTCCACATTGGCCTCACCGCGGAAGCCGTCTGTCCCAAAATATTTTCCCATTGTTATTCATTCCTCCCTGTCTTGTTATTAAAGCCCCCGTTACATGCCTTTGCCGCAGCCGTTCCGCCCCCGGTTTATGCCATCCCGTTGTCCTTAAGAGCCTTCAGGTAACGCTCCAGCGCATTCTGCCATGAGGGCAGACGTTCAAAGCCGTTCTCCGTCAGCTTTTCCTTACTCATACGGCTGTTGGAGGGCCGCTTTGCCTTGGCAGGGAAACCGTCTGAATCCACAGGGGTCACCTTCACCTCATCCATGCCGGCCTGGCGGAATATCTCACACGCAAACTCATACCAGCTGCACAGCCCCTCGTTGGTGGCATGGTAGCGCCCGTACTTGTCTGTCTGAATCATATCCACCAGAAGGCGGGCCAGGTCGTAGGTATATGTGGGGGAACCAATCTGGTCATTTACAACGGATACAGCCCCCTTCTCCTTCCCCAGACGGAGCATGGTCTTAATGAAGTTCTTGCCGTTGACGCCAAATACCCACGCGATGCGCACAATGAAATACTTCTGTACATTCTGCTCCACCGCAATCTCGCCCTCATACTTTGTCAGTCCGTACACATTAAGGGGTTCTCTGTGATCATCGGGCTCCCATGGCCGTTCACCGCCGCCATTAAACACATAGTCCGTGCTGATGTACATCATCTTGATATCCATGGCCTTGCAGACCCTGGCTATATTGCGTGTCCCCTCAGCATTGATTTTACGGCACAGTTCCAGGTTATCTTCTGCAGCATCTACTGCAGTATATGCTGCACAGTGGATAACTGCGTCTGGTTTTTCCTGAGAAATCACAGTTTCACACGCTGTGCGGTCCGTGATATCCATTTCCTCCACGTCCACACCGAATCCCTCAATGCCGCGAAGGGCCAGTTCATCCATCACGTCATGGCCCAGCTGGCCTTTTACACCTGTTACCAGAACTTTCATAATCCATTTACCTCCGTTCTTAATAATGGCCGGCGAAGGACAGGAATTCCCGAAACGGACACGTCTCACAAACGTGCTCCAGGGCATTTCCCTCCTCCGTCAGCCACATGTTTACCTACAGGCGGCTGCCGTACATCTTATCGAAATAATTGCTGTACTCGCCGCTCAGTATATTCTTCCACCAGTCCTGGTTGTCCAGGTACCACCGGATGGTCTGCTCAATTCCTGTATCAAAATTATACGTTGGCTTCCATCCCAGCTCTGTTTCTATCTTGGTCGGGTCAATGGCATAGCGCATGTCATGGCCGGGACGGTCTGTCACGAACTTAATCAGGCTCTCAGGCTTATCAAGTGCCTTCAGAATGGTCTTTACCACTTCCAGGTTGGTGCGCTCATTATGCCCGCCGATGTTATAGACTTCCCCCTCGCGTCCCTTGTGGATAACCAGGTCAATGGCCTGGCAGTGATCCGCCACATGGAGCCAGTCGCGCACGTTCTCCCCTGTGCCGTATACAGGAAGCTCCTCATCTGCCAGGGCGCGGCTGATAATAAGGGGAATCAGCTTCTCCGGGAAATGATAAGGGCCGTAGTTGTTGGAACACCTGGACACGGTCACCGGCAGGCCGTAGGTCCTGTGGTACGCCAGCACGAACAAATCAGCGCTTGCCTTGGATGAGGAATAAGGGCTGGAGGTGTGCAGAGGCGTTTCCTCTGTAAAGAAAAGGTCCGGTCTGTCAAGAGGCAGGTCGCCGTACACCTCATCAGTGGAAACCTGATGGTAGCGCTTGATGCCGTAGGTGCGGCAGGCGTCCAGAAGGGTTGTGGTTCCCATGACGTTGGTCCTGACAAAGGCCTCCGGGTCTGTAATGGAGCGGTCCACATGGCTCTCGGCCGCAAAGTTTACCACCACGTCCGGCTTTTCCTTCTCAAACAGTTCAAATATAAATTTCCGGTCGGCAATGTCGCCCTTTACAAATTTGTAGTTAGGCTTGTCCTCTACCGGCTTTAAGTTTTCCAGGTTGCCCGCATAGGTCAGCAGGTCCAGGTTGATAATTTCATAATCCGGGTATTTATTTACCATGTGGTGTACAAAGTTGCTGCCGATAAAGCCGGCTCCGCCGGTTACAATAATTTTCATGTATATTTTCCTCCGTTAAAAATCCTGTGGGTGTATCTTATCCACATACTTTCCGTCCAGAACGTCCTTTAAATACTTGCCGTACTGGTTCTTTTTAAGAATCTCATAGGTCTCCATAACCTGTTCCCTGGTAATCCAGCCCCTGAGGTAGGCAATCTCCTCCAGGCAGGCAATCTTGCGGTGCTGATGTGTCTCCACAGTCTTCACGAAGTTGGTGGCCTCCACCAGAGACTCATGGGTCCCTGTATCCAGCCATGTAAAGCCCTGTCCAAGAAGAATCACATCCAGCTCGCCCTTCTCCAGGTATATGCGGTTTAAGTCCGTGATCTCCAGCTCGCCCCTGGCTGATGGCTTTAAGTTCTTCGCATACTCCACCACCCGGTTGTCGTAGAAATAAAGACCGGTGACACAGTAGTTGGACTTGGGCTTCTCCGGCTTTTCCTCAATGGAAATAGCCTTGCCGTCCCCGTCAAACTCCACAATACCGAAGCGTTCCGGATCGTCCACATAGTAGCCGAACACCGTGGCTCCCTTTTCCTTGTTCGCTGCGGCGCGCAGGCGCTTGGCAAGCCCCTGTCCGTGGAAAATATTATCACCCAGGACCATTGCCACGGAATCGCTTCCAATAAATTCCTCACCGATGATAAAAGCCTGGGCCAGTCCGTCCGGGCTTGGCTGTACCGCATAGCTCAGCTCAATGCCGAACTGGTGGCCGTCGCCCAAAAGAGCTTCAAACCTTGGCGTGTCGTCCGGAGTGGAGATAATCAGGATATCCCTGATTCCCGCATTCATAAGGACAGACAGCGGATAGTATATCATTGGTTTGTCATAAATCGGAAGCAGCTGTTTGGAAGTCACCTTGGTGAGCGGATAGAGCCGCGTCCCGCTCCCTCCGGCCAGTATAATCCCTTTCATATTTCCTCCTTGGTTCGCTGTAAGCGCGAAAAGACCGCTTAGCGCACGTCTTTACTTGAATTTTTCTTTGTCCAATATATCACACTATCTCTATTTTTTCAAATAAACTGATAAATATTTCGTTATTATTAAGAAGATATCAATATACATAACTACTGAAGGATTTCCACACCGTTACCTACGTCCCCCACTTCACCCACAGGGTTGTCGCGGATGTCCAGATACTCCAGAAATTCCGCCTGTTTCAGAGGGGCCAGGTCCGTTATATAATTGTCCTTAAGGCTGAGTCTTTTAAGGTTCTTAAGACCTGCGGCAAAATTCAGATCCGCCAGCTCGTTGCTGTCCAGGTACAGCTCCTCCAGATTAGGGAAGCGGGACAGGATATCCATATGTTCCCCCAACTTCACATCATCATACCACACACTGGTCATTCCGCCGTAGGATTCTACATAATAATTCTTGTGAAGCTCCATATTTCTGAGGCCCAGCACCCGCAGGCTGGGATTTTCCTTTATCTTGTCAAAGTTTATCTCAAATTTACCGTTATCCAGATACAATTCCTCCAGGCCCTGGTGGTTAAAAATGGAACTCACATCCCCATACACCTCCACCAGGTAGTTATAGCCACTCCAGCCCGTTCCGTCCAGATTACCGGTGAAGTCAGCATATTTAAGTCCTGTCATGCCTTTGAGGAAGTCCAGGTTTCTCAAATTCCCCTGGGAATTCCATACAGAGTAAAATGTAAGCCGTTCCACCCCGGTCAGGGATGAGAGGGCGTCCGCCTGGTCCACATTGCAGTTGTGTATGGAAAGCTCCTTCAGACTGCTAAGCCCCCTGATAGAGGAAATGGACATAAAGCCCTTGATTTCCAGCCTTTCCAGGCCGGAGAGGGATGACAGGTCCGGGTCCGGCTGGGACGTCATCTTATCAATGCTTAAGGACGTCAGCCCTGGGGCTGTTCCCACCGGTCCGAAATCCTGCACCTTGTTATTTCCCAATAGCGTCAGGGAGCGCAGAGCTGGCACCTCTGACAGGGAAGCCAGGCTGATGACAGCAGTATCCTCTAACGTAAGGTCCTCCAATGCAGGAAGCCCCTTGATAAAGCCGATGTCCTTAATGATATCCGAATTCAGGTACAGGGATTTAAGGCCGCCCATCACCGAGATGGCAGAGTAATCCTTCACCCTTATCTTATCCTTGTCCGTACTGATAATGGAATCAGAGTCCACCGTGTCTTCCAGCGACAGGTAATTAAGACTCTTTAACGGCACCAGCTGCTTTAAGTTGGTGTCGGGATAATCCCGGACAGTCAGGCGTTCCAGATTCTCAAAGGATGCGATTCCCTCCATAGAGGTAATTCCCTTAAGCTGCAGCTCTGTAATCTGTGCCGGGTCGTCCAGCATATCCTTTATGCCGGAAATTTCCACATTTCCCGCTGTGATGCCCTTAAGTTCCTTAAGCCCCTTTAAAGTGCGGACCCTGGACAGCCCTGACCCCAAATCCAGTTTCACCAGTCCTGTAAAAGCCGCCGCGTCCTGGGGCTCCCAGTCCATGGCCCCAAAGGAGGCCGTCTGCACCACCGGCTCCTTTTCGCTGTAAGGGTCGTCGAAGCTGTACCATACCCGGTCTGTTTCCAGGGATGTCTCCACTTTAAGATACCTGACTCCGGCCAGGTCCTCCGGGCTGATTTCCGACGGTTCCTTTTGGAACATCTCCCATGTCATGGCATGAAACAGGGGCGAATCTGCCTTTGGAGCCGTTTCCCCCTCCCGGACTTCCTCCCCTGCTTCCCCTTCCTTCCCCAAGTATCCGGCCGGGCGGGTGTAGGCGGGAATTGACGGCGGAGCGGTCCGCGGCCCGGAGGAAGAACCGGAACCAGAGGACAGGATAAAAGCAGCCAGCAGAACGCCCGCGCAGGCCAAGCCAGCACCAAGGGCTATTTTGGCCCCGTTTCCCTGGTCTTTGCCGGAAGGGGTTGTCTGGTATATATTGTAATTTGTAATATGCTGGACTTTCTCATCGTCCAGCAGGAACTGGCTCCCGCAGTATTCGCATGTTATAAGCTTTGTCTGTGAATCCTCCACCTTAAGCTTACCCCCGCAGGAAGGGCATTTTATCTCTACCATTTTCATAAACACTTTTCCTCTTTGCCTTTGCTGGTAATCGCGGTTTCAAACCGGACCGCTTCGCGGCCTCATATGACACCATTATAATTCATTTCAGGCAGGTATGGCAAGCAGCTTTGCAGTCTTACCGCAGCAGCAAGAGAGGGACAACCCGTGCAGCAGGTGATGTCCCTCTCTCGTTTACCATTTTTTTGTTTTTTATGCCGTTATGCCGTTCTGCCGTTGACCGCCTTCATGAACCGCCCTGCAATCTCCAGCGGCCGGGTAATGGCCCCGCCCACAATGACTGCCCATGCTCCCATATCCAGCATTTTCACAGCCTCCTCCGGCGTGTGGACACGGCCTTCCCCGATGACAGGAATGGGAAGTTCTTCCGAAAGCCGCCTGACCAGCTCAAAATCCGGTCCTTCCAGCCTGGGGGTGTAATCCGTATATCCGCTCATGGTGGTGCTCACCAGGTCAATTCCGCTTTTCCACGCCTGAATCCCCTCCTGATAATCGGAGATATCGGCCATCAGAATCTGATCCGGATATTTTTCTTTGATGGTCCCAATGTATTCCCATGGGCTCAGCCCATCCCCACGCTTCCTGTCTGTGCAGTCAACGGCAATGATGTCGGCTCCTGCCTCCGCCAGGGCGTCCACCTCCCGCATAGTGGGAGTGATATATCCGTCATATCCCTCATACACCTGCTTGATCAGACCGATGACAGGAAGCCCTGTCTCCCTCTTGATTCCCACCACATCCCGCACCGTGTTGGCGCGTATCATGGGGCTTCCGGCCTCTCTGGCCGCCCTGGCCATATAAGGCATCAGGGTACGCTCCGGGTCATAGAGAGGTTCCCCGGGCAGGGCCTGGCAGGAGATGATGAGCTTTCCTTTGATACGGTTAAATAGTTCTGTTTTGTCCATTTCGTTCCAATCCTTTCCCTCCGGCTTTCACGGCCTCTCATCAGCCACAGCCACCTTAACCACACATTTTTTGATATCTTCAGGCTGTTCCAGGCATCCGCCCGGCCCATGAGCCTCCCCTGCCATGCACAGAATAAACCTGCCGGGCCCCATAACGCAGCGTCCCCCTGCTCCTGCACAGGCTGCCGCCTTCTGAAAATCCGGCCGGTATTCCCCAATGGGAGTCACACCGTTAAGGGCCGTCTCTATGACCTCGCAACCGTCTATATCTATCTGGATATCCATATAATCTCTGTGCACTTCATAACTCTCATCCGTCAGCTCATGGGTCCTGGCCTCCATCACCTGCAGAAATACCCTGTCCCCGTCAATCTCCGTCTTTCCCAAAGGAAGGGTGTTTATATCCACAGACATCAGATAATCAATGGCCTTATCCAGATTCCTGTTCATGCCCCTGTAATTTCCTATATTAGCCAGCAAATCGTATATCATATCAGCAGTATTTCTCCTTTGCGGCTTCTATCATGGCGGCTGCCTCCCCGGCAATGGCCCGGTCGCCATCGCATAAGTCTGTCAGCGGTTTTCGCACGCCTCCTATATCAATTCCTCTGCTGACCCGCAGCACTTCCTTTATCATGGCATACATATTACAGGTTCCTGAGCAGAGCTTATATATAATTTCATCCGCATCATACTGGATAGCCCTGGCCTCTGCCATCCTGTTTTCTGATACCAGATCATATATCTTTAAAAACAGTTCGGGCATGGCTCCGTAGGTGCCGCCGATTCCTCCATCCGCCCCCATGGCCAGACCGGACACCAGCTGTTCGTCGGGTCCGTTGAACACGATAAAATCCTCCCGTGTCTTCATGGCCTCGGCCTTAAACATCTGGATGTCCTGGACCGGCATGGATGAGTTCTTCACGCCTGCCACACGTCCGTTTAAGAGCATTGTCCTTAAAAGACTCATGGTCAGGGCCGTACCGGCCAGCTGGGGTATGTTATAGATAATAAAATCCGTATCAGGCGCTGCCTCTGATATGTCATTCCAGTACCCGGCAGCCGAATATTCCGGAAGCTTAAAATAAATGGGCGGTATGGCTGCAATCCCGTCCACACCCAGGGACTGGGCATGGGCTGCCAGAATACGGCTGTCCCTTGTGTTATTGCAGGCAACATGGGCTATGACCGTGAGACGGCCCGCGGCCTCGTCCATCACAGCCTCCAGCGTCTTTTTCCTGTCCTCCACAGACTGGTAGATGCATTCTCCCGAAGACCCGCCCACATAGACGCCCTTCACTCCCTGGTCCACAAAGTACCTGGTCAAGGCCCGCACTCCGTCCCCGCTTACCTCTCCCGCCCTGTCGTAGCAGGCGTAAAATGCCGGGATGATTCCCCTGTATTTGTCAAGCTTCATTCTTATTTCACCCCCGTTATCTCAGAAAGTTTTACCTTCCTGTTCTCAAACCTGGACCTGGTGCAGGCGTCTGCCGTGGCAATGGCGTTCCTGGCAGCCTCCCCTGTAAGCAGGGCCTTAAACTCCTCATCCGGCTGGGCGCCATGCATGATATTGTTGAAATACTCCATCTCATCATACATGATGCTGTGAAGCCACATAGGAGGCTTTTTCCCGGGTTTGCCGTACATGATGGCGCCGTCCATCTCCGTGCCGTGATAGATTCTGGTGCGGTCATCATCCTCCTCCTGGGTTTTGTGCATAAGGAAAGGTTCTTCCTTATCCCCCTTCTTAAGGGTTCCTCCGCAGTTGAACATATCCAGGCGGATGGCGCCCTCTGTTCCCTGAATCAGCACATAATGTTCCGGCCAGTGGAAGGCGGATCCGTACTCCAGCACAGCGTATCTGTTATCCCCGTATTCCATGGTGATGAACAGCATATCGTCCTCATCCCCAAACTGCTCTCCGCAGTGGGCCACATTGCCGCCCGCCATGGTCACTTCCTCGGGGCAGCCGCCCATAAGGAACTGGATACAGTCCAGCTCATGGATGTGATGGTAGAGGTGGCCTCCTGATTTTGCCCTTATTTTCTTCCAGCTGACCGAGGGCTGTATATCCTCCCAGCCGTTCCTGGCCGAGTGGCAGTACAGCACCTTTCCTATGACTCCGTCATTAATCATCTTCTTGGCTGTGCGCACGCCCTTAAAAAAGTTCATTACATGGCCTGCCATGAAGGTGACATTGTGGGCAACGCATGCCTCCACCATCTCCACGCAGTCCTGATAGGACAGGGCAATGGGTTTCTCACAGAATACGTGTACCCCGTGCTCCGCCGCCTTGATGACCGGTTCCTTGTGAAGGTAATTGGGGGATGCCACGATTACCGCGTCCACGTCTTCACGGCTGTATAGCCGGTCCAGGTCCGTCTCCGTGTCACAGCCCAGCTCCGCCGCCACTGTACCTGCATTCTCCGGGTCATAGACAGCCACTACCCTGGCCCCCTCCTGCTCCTTCATGATGCGGGCCAGCTCCGCCCCAAAATATCCCGTTCCAACCACTGCATATCCGATTGTCTTCATGACTGTTCTCCTTTACCGTCCATATTTTTCACTTCATGATTTCGCTGAGTTTTACCTTCCTGTCTTCCTTAAGGGACAGGGTGCAGGCGTCTGCCGTAGCAATGGAATTCCTGGCAGCCTCACCGGTGAGAAGGGGAAGGAACTCGTCTGTAACCGGGGCGCCGTGAAGCACATTGTTCAGAAACTCCATCTCTTCGTCCATGATGCCCTGAAGCCACAGAAAGGGCTTTCTTCCCGGCCTTCCGAACTGGTTGCCGTTGTCCCGCTCCGTCTCCCTGTAAATCCGGGTCCTGTCATCGTCCTCCTCTTTTGTGCGGTGCACCAGGAAATGTTCTTCCTTTTCCCCTGTCTTAAGGGTCATGCCGCAGCTGCACATATCAATCTTTATGGCTCCTCTGGTTCCCTGTATCAGCAGATAGTGCTCCTGCCACCGGAAAGCGGAACCATATTCCAGGACCGCATAGCGCCTGTCCGGATATTCCATGGTGATAAACAGCATATCGTCCTCATCCCCGAACCGGTCGTCCCTGTGGGCAACATTGCCTCCTGCCATGGTCACTGTTTCAGGACAGCCCCCCATAAGGAACTGGACGCAGTCCAGCTCATGGATATGGTGGTACAGGTGCCCTCCTGATTTGGATCGTGTCTTTTTCCAGGTTTCTGATGCACCGGTTCCCTCCCATGCGTTGCGTGCCCCGTGGCAGTAGAGAATGTCCCCGATAACGCCCTGTCCGATGAGTTCCTTTGCCTTTCTCACGCCACGGAAGAAATTCATCACATGACCTGCCATGAATACCACATGGTTTTCCCGGCATGCATCCACCATCTCCCTGCAGTCCTCAAAGCTTAAGGCGATGGGCTTTTCGCAGAACACATGAAGTCCATGCTCCGCCGCGGCCAGCACCGGCTCCTTGTGCAGATAATTGGGTGTGGCCACAATCACCGCCTGTATATCCTTTCTGGATACCAATGATTCCAGGCTGTCCTCTGCATCGCATCCCAGCTCTGCCGCCACCGGACCTCCGTTTTCAGGGTCATAGACAGCCCGTATCTGGGCCCCTTGTTTTGTATTCATGATGCGTGCCAGCTCCGCCCCGAAATAGCCGGAGCCCACCACGCCGTATCCAATAGTTCCCGTTATAACTTCCATAAAATATAACTCCTTTTCCCTTTCTGTTAAATTCATCAGGACTTCACAGCGCCCTCCGACATGCCGCCTGCAATCTTGTTCTGTATGAGGCAGAAGAAAATGACAGAGGGAAGCACCACCAGAGCAGATGCTGCCATCATGTCTCCCCAGTCCAGTATCTCAGCTCCGTCCAGGGAGCGCAGGGCCACCGCAACAGTCATCTTGCTGGTATTATTCATCAAAATCAACGCATACAGAAACTCATTCCAGGTGTTGATGAAGGTATAGATGGCCGTGGCCACCACACCGGGCGCCACCAGGGGAAGCACCACCTGGACAAAGGTCTGCATTTTGTTGGCCCCGTCGATTCTGGCCGCCTCCTCGATTTCCAGGGGTACGGTCCTGAAGAATCCGGTCAGAAGCCACACCGCATAGGGCACGGAGAAGGACAGGTACACGATAACCAGGCCAATCCTTGTGTTAATCAGTCCCAGCTTTCCCATGACCACAGAGTAGGGAATGGCCAGAAGGATGGGCGGGAATATGTAAGTGGTCACCAGCACCTTGGACATGGCTGATCCCAGCCGCTTAAAGAACCTGACGATTCCATAGGCTGCCAGCGCAGCCACCGTAATGGCAATCAGGGTTGTCACCAGGGAGATGATAACGCTGTTTCTTATATTGACAAAAAACTTAAGGTCGTTGATAACATGGGCGTAATAGTCAAAGGTCCATGTCTCAGGCCAGAAGGCCGTGGGATTTCCCGTCAGTTCACCCTTACCCTTCAGGGAGGATATGATAATCCATACCAGCGGGAAAATGGAGATAAGGGTCAGAATAATCAGGTATATATGGCTGATAACGTTTCCTGCTTTAAACTTTTTCATTTACTGTCCTCCTTTTCCCACTTATTGATGACCGCGAAGTAGATGCCGCATATAATCATCAGGAATATAAACAGCAGCACGGTCACTGCCGATGAACGTCCGATCAGCTTGGTGCTCCATCCCATATTGTAGGCGTAGAGCGGTATGGTCTGGGTGGTGCCCGCCGGTCCGCCGCCCGTAATCAGGTAAATCAGGTCAAAGTTGTTAAAAATCCACACGGTCCTTAGAACCACCAGCAGTCCCACCACCATCTTGATATGGGGCACTGTGACATAGTAGAAGGACTGCCACGGCCTGGCCCCGTCTATCTGGGCGGCCTCGTACTGGTCCTTGGGAACTGTTTCCAGAGCCGAGAGCACATTTACCATAATCATGGGCGCTCCGAACCATATATTAATCAGCACCAGGCTTACAAAAGCCAGCGTACCGCTGGTCAGAAACTGGGGTGCGGCCTCACAGATTCCCAGCTTCACCAGGATATTCGGCAGGAAGCCGTACACTCCGTTGAGAATCCATTTCCAGGAAAATGCAATGACGATGGAGGGAAATGCCCAGGGAATGATGAGAAGGGTCTTGTAAACGCCCTTACACACCTTAATCCGCTTCAGGGCCAGGGCAGCGGTAAAACCCACTGCTATCTGTCCCACCAAGGACAGGACCGTCCATTTCAGGGAATTGAAAAATGAAAGCCAGAAGCCGCTGTCCCTTAACACCTCTGCATAATTCTTAAAGCCAATGAATTTATAGGCCGGCTTAATCAGGTTTTTGTTTGTAAAGCTGTATACGATGCTGGAACAGATGGGATATATGAATAATGCAATTACAATGACGATTGCAGGAAGTACAAACAACCACCTTGTATAACTTTTCTTCCCCAAGATTTCCTCCTCCTTCTCAGTATTAGAGCGTGTCTCAAAAATGCATGCGCTTTTTCAGACACGCTCCGCGACAACTTATTCAGCTGTCTCAAACAGTGCGTTCAGTTTATCTTCTGCTGTTTTGGCAGCAGTCTTTACATCTGTCCCGTTGGTAATGATATCCTGGAACATATCCTCGATCACATGGTTGTTCTGCATAATACCGGCCTGGACATTAGGACCGTGCTCATAACCAAATGCAGTACCGATATCGGCTGCCGCTGTCAGCACTTCCTCTGCATGTGTAAACTGCCTGATGGTGTCATCATCCTTGTATGCATCTGTGTCAGCGATTCCCTTGATGGCAGGAAGCATGCCCACCGGGGTTGCGTGCAGGAATTCGACGTATGTATCCTCATCATAAAGAGTTTTCATAAATGCCTTACAGATTTCGGGATGCTTGGAAGCCTTCCACACAACCATAGGCGTGTTTGTGGTCATGATTCCCTCGTCCGGGTCATCCGCGTTGATTTTTGGAATCGGATAGCAGTCCACATACTGGAGCAGGTCCGGCGAGTTGGCTGCAACACCTGAAATCTGGAAGCCGGAGTTAAAATCAAATGCGGTTTTGCCCTGGTAATACAGGGTAGCCTGGTCCAGCACATCAAAGTTAATGGAATCCTTAGGCGAGCAGTCATTGTATACCTTCAGCCAGTAGTTGATGCCGTCAATGGCCAGGTCGCTGGTCAGGTTGGCTTTCAGGTCATCGGTCAGCAGGCTGCCTCCGCCGCTTCTCACATAGAAATCCAGGAAAAAGGTTGCCTGGAAGTCATTTGTCCCGCATGGGAAGGACAGTCCGTAGACGCCGTCCTTTGTAAGGGCCTTGGCTGTGTCGTAAAGCTCGTCCCAGGTCTTTGGAACCTCCAGACCGTTTTTCTCCAGCAGGTCCTTCCTGATCCACATCACATGGGCGTGTCTGTAAAGGGGAACAGAATAGTTATTGCCGTCCATGGTGCCCTCGGATATGGCTGCCTCTGCGAATTTGTCACGGCCGATGTCGTCAATCAGGTCATTGATGGGCGTCAGGGCATCTGCGTTAATCATCTCCGCAACCTGTGCCGGAAGGGCGGTGCTCATATCAGGTACATTGCCGGATGCAAGCCCGGTGGTCCACTTGGTATAAAAGTCATTCCATGAGAATGTCTCAATATTGATTTTCACATCCGGGTTTTCTTCCATAAATTTGTCTGCCGCCTTCTGGATGGTCTCCAGTCTTGGCCCCTGGGTAAATGAATGCCAGAACGTAATCTCACCTGAAAGCGCTCCCTCTGTTCCGCTGCCGCTTCCGTCCTGGCTCCCCGTATCCTGTGCCTGGGACTGGCTTCCTGCTTCTTTGGAACCGGAAGCCTCTGTGGATGAACCGGAACTGCCGCATCCGGCCAACAGTGCTGCTGCAAGTGCTGCCGCAAGAATAAAGCTTACATGACTCTTTTTCATATCATTTCTCCTTTTTCTGAATTATTTCCGTCCGTCATTCTGCTGTTTCTATAGGTATTATATTGATTTTCTTTATGCATTTCAACATTCTGGACAACTTATAATAGCACAAAACAACCACTATACTATTTTTTTATCCAGTTTTGGTTTTGAGCAGGCAGGGACCTGTCCCCGTATCTTTAGGAGACAGGAAAAGGACAGGGCCGGAACCTGATTCCGGATACCTGTCCTTTTGTATCTGATGTTTCTTATCTCTGCTCCCTGCTTCCTATTTTCACTCTCCTGCTGTTTCCGTCACAATCCATTCCTTCTTAATCTGCCACAGGGCCGCCTGGACACTTTTGGCCCCGGATTCCTCCCCTGCCCGAATCTGCTCATGATGGCGAAACAGCCTGGGCCAGCTGCCCATGATTTTCTGTTTCAGCTCCGGATAAAAACCAGTGAGAACCGCGTCCATCTCCCTGACCCCCCGCTGCTTTAAATACGCCTGGAAAGCCAGCTCATCCGCCTCATCTTCGCCCAGGTATTTAAGGCACAGAATCTTATTCCAGTCATACATGTCAAAAAACACAGCCTCATTCCTGGGAACACAGAGCGTCAGTGTCCTGGTTCCGGCCGACTGGTCCAGGCTGTACAGGTTCATAAAGGACCAATAGGGAAATTCCGCCCCCTCAGGTTTGGGAACCAGCTTCGCTGCCTCCTTCACGAACCATCTGTAGACAGTCAGGAAAATAGGGCCGCTTTCCCCATATTTTCTGCGCACATACTCCTCACGGGAAAAACAGTGGCCGTCCCTCTCTATGGCCTTTAATACAGCATCTGCCTGTGCCGCGTATAAAATCACCTTATCACCTGTGTCACCCATTCTTTTCTTATCTCCCATATATTTCCATATTTTGAATCATTCCCTAAAATCACACTGTCATCAAAAAGCCGGTCCCAGCTGGCAATAATTTCCCTCTTAAGGTGGGGATAGAACTGGGACATGTATGCCTTGGCATCGCTTACCCCGTACTGCTCCATCATATCCTGATGGCGTCTGGCATCCGCCTTATCCTTTGGTATGTAGGAGTAATTGAGGATGCTTCCCCATTTTTCTATATTGACAGAGGTAATACGGTCCGGTTCCAGGGTCAGCTCCAGTATAACGGCGCCCGGACTGGGAAGCATGACCGCCTCACTGGTAAATGAAACCCATACCGGATACTCCACATCCCCGGGCTTCCTGGCCGCGTCCGGACTGTGCCTTACCAGCCAGTCATATACCTCCAGCACCAGTCCCGCATGCTCCTGCAGGTCACTGCGGATATATTCCCGCCTGGCAATGTACCTGCCATTTTCATTCAGCTCCTTCAGCACATTTTCATGCTGCTTTGTCCATACCTTGATTTGTTCCATCCCGCCATCCATCCTCTCTCTATTGTTTTGTCACCCCTACTCCTGCGACATCTTCCTGTACCGTCCCGGCGTCATCCCAAACGCCTGCCTGAATACCCGTGTAAAATGGTTGGCATCCTCGAACCCCACATCGTGGGCAATACAGTTCACAGGATCATTGGAAACCAGCAGAAGTCTGGCTGCCGTGGTCAGACGCACCTGGCGTATAAACTCTGTGGCGGTCTTCCCTGTGGCCTCCTTAAACAGACGCCGGAAAGTAGTCTCAGCCACTTCCGCCATACCGCTTAATTTATCTGAGGTATATTCCTCCGTGGGATTTAACATGATATAGTCAATAACGGTCTGTATCCTGGGGTCTGTCTGCACCGTGGATTTCTTCACCCTTTTTCGTATCTGCTCCAGGTTGTACTCCAGGCCGTTGATCTCCGCCTTCACATCATCCGGCTCATCGGAGTTCAGAATGTCAATCAGGCTGGCGATCAGAG
Source organism: Enterocloster sp. 210928-DFI.2.20 (assembly GCF_020554465.1). Classification (NCBI taxonomy): domain Bacteria; kingdom Bacillati; phylum Bacillota; class Clostridia; order Lachnospirales; family Lachnospiraceae; genus Enterocloster; species Enterocloster sp. 210928-DFI.2.20. The sequence continues at coordinate 10,749 of NZ_JAJCHK010000020.1, read as the reverse complement.
TGTCAAGGGCTCCTCTTACGTGGAAGGATTTTGACTTTTTGTCCGTGCGCACCCACTTATAGATATCGCTGAAATAAGGTTCGATTCCCTCCCCCACATCCATCACCAGGGGAAAGTTATAGTACTCCCTGAGGAAATTGGCCCCCTCGTAGAACACGGATGTGGTAAAACGGATGCTGTAAAACGCAAACGTATCCTCCAGCGCCTTACATGACAGCCAGCAGCCCTCCGGTATATAGGACACCTGTCCCTTCCTCACAATGACCGTCTCCCCGTCTACCACAAACTCAGCGCTTCCGTCAATGATATAGCGCAGCATATTGTACGGTATGGCGCTCTCCGGGTACGTCCAGGTACGTCCGAAGGAGTATTTATCTATATACAGAAAATTAAACCGGATGGTATTCATGAATGAGGAAAGCGACTGCATGATGTGCACCCCCCTTTTAACAGTATTGCCTTATTACTTCCGGCCCACCGGCACTTCCGGTTTCGTAATCTTAATCTGCCCGCCGTCCGGACCTTTATATTTTGATTGTATCAAATCACGCCCCCAATAGCCAGACCCTTGACAGAAAATTTTATCCGATGGGATTTTATACGCATATTTGTCCACACAGGCCGCCGCATTCCCTTCCTGCCTCTTCCCGGCCTCTTTCCGGCTGTTTGCCTCTCACCGCCCGATTCCCAGCTGTTTAATCAGCTGTTCAATCCCCTCAGGACTGTCCGCAAATGTTTTCACCGGCGCCCCAACCATTTCCCCGCACTCCTCCTCCGTAATGGTGCCATGGCGCAGGACAGGCCCCTGTTCCAGCTCCACGGTGTAGTTCCAGCTGACCTGTCCCAGGTTATCGGTCAGGGCAATGAGCACACAGGCATATGCTTTCATCCGCTCCTCAAACACAGCTGAATTGGACGTGCTCTCCTCAAAGTTAAGCGTCCAGCCATAGGGCTCACCGGAGGTCTGGAGCTCATTCTTAAAGCTTCCCAACTCTCTTGATATTCCCAATGTGCCTGAGAGCCTTCCGTCTGCCGAGGCATCGCCTATATACGGATTCCTGGCCCTGTACAGTTCATTGGCCAGGCTGCTGATCAGGTCTCCGTTACTCTTAATCGTAATACCCTGGATATTCAAATCCATTCCACCGCCGGGAAGCGCCAGTTCCAGGTTAAATGTGCCGCTTCTGTTCCAGAATGACGGCAGACAGGAATAGATGACCAGCCTCTTTGCCCCGTCCTCCTGCACCAGCTTATATCCCCTGTAAACAGCGGCTGAATCTGCCATGACTCCTCCCACATTCACCTGTTCCCCATTGACATCGGTGTAGGTGAGCACATATGACTCCGTGGGATATCCTATTACAAACAGCTTCATAAAAAGTGCTGCCGCCATAAACAGGAACACCCCTGCCGCCGCCAGAACCACGTTCCTTACATTCTTTCTTCTTACCTTTTTCAGATAATCAATTTCCGGCGGTTCTCCTGCTGTTTGGGAAGCATCCCCTTCCATCTCTGCCTTCATCCGCTCATACATTTCCCTGCAGGTCTCACATTCCTCCAGATGGCTGCGGATTTCCCGGTCCGTTGTTTCAGACGTCAGGCCGTCCGCATACATAGGCATTAAATCCTGAATAATCTCACATGGTATTCTGTGGTTCATAGTTTTCCTGCCTCCTTCACGACTCTCTCTTTCCCGCGGTAATAGGTCACCCTTGCCCAGTTCTCGCTGCGCCCCATGATTTCCCCAATCTGCCCGAAAGTAAGGTTTCCCACCAGCCTGAGGTACATAACCTCCCTCATAGGGTCCTCCAGGCCGTGAACCAGCTTCAGTATCTGCACATTGTCCCATAAACAAAGAGCCCGGGACTCTGCGGATTCCACAGATACCTGTTCAGCCTCATCCAGGGGCACATGGTCTTTCTGCCTTCGCAGATAATCACGCCACAGATTTTTAGCAATTGCGCAGAGCCAGGTGGATATGCTGCTTTCTCCCTTATACCCGCCGATGTGTTTCACAGCCTGGTAAAAGGTCTCCTGGGTCAGTTCCTCTGCCAGGCCGGGGTCCCGGGTCCTGGTTAAGAGAAAACCATATATCATTTTTCCGTGTTTCATATAAATTTCTTCCATGGAATCCATATACGCATTTCCTCCTTCTGTTAATTAGTGTCCCGTACCCAGGATTCGTTACAGAAAAATAATAATAAAACAGACCCGGCCAGAACCAGGAATATAATATCCCGGATATCTGGCTGGGTCCTGATTGCTTTGAGCCCATTGCCCCGTTTTTATGTTCTGAAGCCCTATTGAGGATTTTTCTCTCAGGCCTTGGGTATATCCAGAGTCTGTCCCTCATATATCAGGTTCGGATTCTTCACTGAGCCGGAACTAAGCTGGTAAATAAGCTCCCATTTCAGAGGATCTCCCAGGGCTGCTGTGGATTTTGCAAAACTGGAATGCCTCGCTGGGGGAAGATGGTTTCTCCACGTCAATCTGATAGTAGAGCGGCTCAAATATTGCTCCGTCCACCCGCACTTCCTCTTGGCCGTCATCCACCAGAAACAGACACTAAACAGCCTCGTTCATCCTTGCCAGCTTTGCAGCCTGGTCTGCCGCAATCAGATTATCCAATAGCTCCTGAATATCCCCGTTCATAATAGAATCAATCTTATACAGTGTCAGCTTGATTCTGTGGTCCGTCACGCGGCCCTGAGGGAAGTTGTAGGTACGTATCTTCTCAGAGCGGTCGCCGGTACCGATCTGGCTGCGGCGCTCCTCTGCCTCTGAGCTCTGGCGTTTTTCCAGCTCAATGTCGTACAGCTTGGAACGCAGCAGGCGGAATGCCTTTTCCTTGTTCTGAAGCTGGGATTTCTCTGTCTGGCTGTAAATAACGATTCCCGTAGGCATATGGGTCAGACGAACCGCGGAGTCTGTTGTGTTGACGCACTGTCCGCCGTTGCCCGATGCGCGCATAACGTCGATACGGCAGTCGTTCATGTCAATCTGCACGTCCACTTCCTCGGCCTCAGGCATAACGGCCACAGTGGCAGTGGATGTATGGATGCGGCCGCCGGATTCTGTCTCAGGCACACGCTGGACGCGGTGCACGCCGCTCTCATATTTAAGCTTGGAGTACGCGCCCTTGCCCGTAACCATGGCAACCACTTCCTTGAAACCGCCGATGCCGTTTTCATTAAGGCTGACAATCTCCACCTTCCATCTCTGGCTGTCCGCATAGTTTGAATACATGCGGTAAAGTTCGGCCGCAAACAGAGCTGCCTCGTCTCCGCCTGCGCCTGCCCGGATTTCCAGAATGATGTTCTTGTCATCGTTAGGGTCCTTTGGAAGCAGGAGAATCTTAAGTTCATGCTCCAGGTCCTCAATCCGCTTTCTGGCATCGGACAGCTCTTCCTTGGCCATCTCCCGCATCTCCTCGTCGTTCTCTTCCTCCAGAAGGGCCAGGCTGTCCTCCACATCCTGCTTTGCCTGCTTGTACTGCTTATAGGCCTCCACAATAGGAGCCAGGTCAGCCTGCTCCTTCATGAGCCTGGTAAAACGCTTGGTATCCTGGGTCACATCCGGGTCACCCAGCATAAGCATCAGTTCTTCATAATGAATCAACATATCATCCAGCTTATCAAACATATCTATCTCCTGCTCCTGCGATTATTCCAATTCCAACCACTACATTAACCTGTTACCTGTGTTTCTCCCGGTCCGGCATCCCGGTCCGCACCAGCCGGGCGTTTATGTCTAAGCGTTTATGTCCGCCCTCTCACCCCCGGCCTCACAGCCTGGCCCTCACCACCCGGTCCTGTCCTGCCAGATCCTGAAATGTCCTCACATCCCTGTATCCCCCGGACCGGAACAATCCTTCCACTGCCTCTGACTGGTCATATCCAATCTCCATATAGATACTTCCGCCCTCCGCCAGATGATTCCGGGCCTCTTCTGCCAGGATTCGGTAAAAGGTCAGCCCGTCATCACTTCCGTCCAGGGCAATCCTGGGCTCATGGTCCCTTACCTCCGGAGCAAGGCCCTCTATGACCCGGCTGGGGATATAAGGCGGGTTTGAGACAATGACATCAAAGGTCCTGTCCGTCTCCAGAGCGCTGAACATATTGCTCTCAAACAATTCAAATCCGCCCTCGTATCCGCCCAAAAGCCTGTCACGGTTTCCGGCTGCCACCTTAAGGGCCTCGGCCGACACATCCAGGGCAGCCACATGACGGTATCTGCCCATGAGCGCCAGGCTGATGGCAATGCACCCGGAACCGGTGCACATGTCCAGTACGCGTTTTTCCCTGTCATTCTGTTCCTCCAGGACCAGCTCCACCAGTGTCTCCGTGTCCTGCCTTGGTATCAGCACATGTTCATTTACAAGGAACTCAAATCCCATGAACTCCTGCGTTCCGGTCAGGTGCTGGAGAGGGGTCCGGCCTGCCCTGGCTTCTATGAGCCTCATAAATTCCCGGCATTTTCCCTCTGTCTCCTCATCCTTCCCCAGCTCCCTGGCCTTCAGGGCCAGAAAAGACGCCAGATTCAGATGAAATACCTCCAGAAGCAGATACCTGGCATCCAGCTGCGGATCCGGCACCCCGGCCTTATTCAGTTCCTGAACACCCTGCCACAACAGCTGCTGCATGGTCATGTTTTACTGCTCCTTCACTGTCATTGCCTTTACCATTTCTGCTGACTTTATCATTTTCACTGCTTTCATCATTTCCATTTCCGCCATCATAGTGCCTGCTTTTCTGCCATCCCGGAAAATTCTCATCCAGATAAGCCCGCCAGTCAAACACTGTCTCCACTGCCGCGATAGCCACCTCTATCATGCTGTCATCCGGCTCCGTGGTTGTCAGTCCCTGCATCCACATGCCGGGACGGCTGAGCACATTCACCAGCCGTGAGTCATGGCGTCCCGCAAAACGCAGGAACTCATAGGACACGCCCGCGATCACAGGTATCAGCACAATCCGGCTCACCACACGCAGCCAGACCGTATCCACCCGTATCACCATAAAAAACAGGATGCTGATAACCATGACAATCATAATAAAGCTGGTACCGCACCGTTTATGCTCCTTGGAACTTGCCCTTACATTGTCCACTGTAAGCTCCAGCCCGTGCTCGATACAGTTGATGCACTTATGCTCTGAACCGTGGTACATAAAGGTCCTCCTGATATCCTCCATACGGGATACCAGCTTGATATAGGCTATGAAAATGACGATTCGTATTACGCCCTCCAGTATGGCCATCACTGTGTCGGAATGGATGAATCCTCTGCATATATTGGCGATAAACAGGGGAAGCACCATGAAAATGCCAATTGCCATAACAAAGGAAAATACCATAACCACTGTCATGAGCGCGCTCTCCAGCTTCTCGCCGAAAACCTTATCCAGCCACGCCTCAAATTTACCGGGCTCTGCCTCCTCGTCGTCCTCAAAAAAACTGCAGGACCAGGTGAGGGCCCTCATGCCCACTACCATGGAATCTATAAAACTGAAAATACCTCTTACAAAGGGAAGACCTAATACTTTATGCTTCTTGGTCATACTCAAATAGGTATCCTTTTTCACCTCAATATCCCCGTCCGGCTTGCGGACCGCAATGGCGTAGTCATTGCCGTTCTGCATCATGATGCCCTCGATTACGGCCTGACCACCAATTCCTGAATATTTCATTCCTTTAACCTTTCTGCTGTACGAAAAAGAAACCCTCTTTCCATGATTTCCCATGAATTCAGAAAGGGCTGAGCCTGCTCCCAAGCTCAACCCTCATCTCTTTGCTTATTAGTTAGCATTCATGCCATATTTACGATTGAACTTATCAATACGTCCACGAGCCTGAGCAGCCTTCTGCTGTCCGGTGTAGAATGAATGGCACTTGGAACAAACCTCAACGTGGATGTCCTGCTTTGTTGAACCTGTTACGAACTCATTACCACAGTTGCAGACAACCTTTGCCTGGTAATAGCTTGGATGGATTCCTTCTTTCATGATTTTCACCTCTCTGATATTATTTGCGGTTTCCGACCGCGGCCTGTGTATGCCAATCTGTCTCTGTACATTACAGGCAGCCGGCCGTATGCCGTCACCAGAACGCACAGATATCAGCAATAACTAAGTTAAACGCGTCCTCACCGTAAGGTTCTGACTCACGCGAACGCTAAAACTGCCGTCAATTCAGACAGCTTACATAGTATATCATAGAACCCCGGGACTTGCAAGATATTTTTTTGAAAATGTGGACAAATATCTAGCTGGATATGGGGTCAGGATATAGGGTTACTTCCAGCACTCCGGAAGCTCAGGTTCCCGTACCCTCACCGGCTCAGGATAAATCTCACCATGCAGTTCCAGCTCCACCCGCTCAATAATTTCCGGCTTCACCGGACGGTTGACCTCCACACCTTCTATGGGGAAATCCGTTACAGGCACTGTCTCTACCTTTTCCAGCCTGTATAACTCATCCAGGCCCTCCAGAACACGGCCGAACACAGGATAAATGCCCTTGTGGTCCGGACAGTCCCTGAGGGGGAAGAAAAACTCGCAGCCTGCCAGTCCTGCCTCACCGTAGCCGCCCATACACACGGCTCCGGGATGGGAGTCCAGGGGTACCACGTCCGGGTTCAGTTCAAACTCATTGGGAATCAGATACCGGCATTCCCTCTTTCCAAAGGCCGTGTAGCTGACATCCACCCAGTTTCCCGGCACAATCCGCTCAATGGCATGGTGGTCCAGGTATCCCCTGGAGGCTGTATAGATAAAGCTGTTCACTGTATTGGGCGCTGACTCCGGCAAAAGCTCTATGACAATGTTCCTGCCGTTGGCCATATGTAATGTTGCGATTGGATTCATATATCCTCCTATATAACCTCTGTTAGCCGGTTACGGATGAACCGATTATCTCAAATTCCTTGGAATAGTGGTTGAGCACCTCGCATCCATCCTCTGTCACCAGCACCAGATCCTCCACACGGACGCCGGTATCCCCGGGCAGATAGATTCCCGGTTCAATGGAAAATATCATTCCCGGCTCCGCTTTCTGGGTATTCACAGAGGACACGTCTCCGAATTCATGCTCTCCCAGACCGATGAAATGCCCCAGCCTGTGGGTAAAGAAAGGTCCGTATCCCTGTTCAGCGATCAGGTCCCTGGCCGCCCCGTCCAGCTCGCACAGAGGTACGCCCGGACGTATCTTTGAGATAGCTGTCTCATTGGCGCTGCGGACAATCTCATAAATACGGCGGTGCTCGTCACTGGCTTTGCGGAAGTAAAAGGTACGGGTCATATCGGAACAGTACCCGTCCTTGATGCAGCCCACGTCAAAAAGCACTGAATCACCCGGCTTTATGACGGTGCCGTCCGGTCCATGATGAGGGTCCGCCGCGTTGGCTCCAAAGGCCACCAGCGGTTCAAAGGAAAAACCGTCCGCCCCCAGGTCCATATATATCTTAAGCATCTGGTCTGCAACCTGACGCTCCGTGACGCCTTCATGAATCAGCGTTTTGAACACTGCCATGGCCTTATCATTGATGTCAGAGGCAGTGCGCATCTTATCCTGCTCCTCCTCATCCTTAACACCCCTTGTCCTGTCCACGGCAATGGAGGAATTTACAAAACCGGCAGCAGCCTCCATCTCCATAAGGGGCAGCAGAAACCGGGCCTTTAAATCCTTATCAACGCCCAGCGGGCTCTCCTTATCCAGATAGCCTGCCACGATTTCCGCCGCCGGGTCTGTATCCGAATACCACACCTTCTCCACACCCACATCCTCAGGCACGGTAAACAGTTTATTCAGAAAATACACATGTTTCCCGTCCTCCCTCAGGTAAAGGGCATAAAACCGTTCAAATGGCTCCACATACACGCCTGTGAGATAGTAAATGGACATGGGGTCCACAATCAGCATCTGTCTCAGCCCCATTTCCTTCAGGGCTTCCATGATACGCTCCGCTCTCTTCTGCTTCATGATAATATCCTCCTCTTCTAAAACTGCTTTCTCAGCTTGGGGTCCAGCAAATCCCGAAGACCGTCGCCGATAAAATTAGCGCCTACAGCCATTGTAAAGATCGCCAGTCCCGGAAAGCCGGCCACCCAGAACTTATTGAAATAGTCAGCTCCATCCGAGACCATCATACCCCACTCCGGCGTTGGCGGCGCAGAGCCCAGTCCCAGAAAGCTTAAGGTGGAGAACATCAGAATCTGGTTTCCGATGTCCGTGGTAGCCATAATCAGAACCGAACTGATGCTGTTGGGAATGACCTCCTTCATCAGGATCCGGATTCTGGAGGCGCCCAGAACCTCGGAAGCCGCCACATATTCATTTTCCTTTACACTCAGCACCACGCTGCGCATCATACGGGCATAGGTGGGCCATGCCACCACAATCAGGGCAAACATGGTGTTAAACAGGTTGGAACCCATAACCGCATTGATAATCATTGCCAGGATCAGGGAGGGGAAGGACAAAATCATCTCTGAAAAACGCATCATCACATTGTCCACCCAGCCGCCCACATAGCCTGCTACGGCTCCGTAAAATGTACCGATAAAACCTGCTATGACTACGGTAAGGCAGCCTGCCAGCAGGGAATACCTTCCTCCGTAGAGCACACGGCTGAAAATGTCCCTTCCAAAATTGTCCGTGCCAAACCAGTGCTCTGAGGACGGAGCCTTTAACCGCTGTCCCAGGTCCTGGACAATCGGGTCATAGGGAGCCAGCGCCGGCGCCAGAATAGCTGCCGCAATCCATGCCAGACAGATAATTACGCCCAGCGTAAACAGGTAATTGGATTTAAATAACCGCTTTATAGACTGTACCATCAGCTGCACCTCACTCTCGGGTCAATGATTCCGTATAATATATCCACCACTGTATTGATGACCATATAATTCAGTGCAATCAGCAGAGCCACCCCGATGATGGACGGGAAATCCACAGAAAGCACGGACTCATAGGCAAACTGCCCCACACCCGGCCAGTTGAAAATGGTTTCCACCAGCACCATGCCGCCTAACAGGTTGCCCAGGCCCAGACCGATGACAGTGAGCACAGGAATCAGGGCGTTTCCCAGGGCGTGGCGGATAATCAGTCCCGGCCTTGACAGGCCCTTGGCCTTTGCCGTACGGATATAGTCTGTGGACATAACGTCCAGAAGATTGGAGCGGGCTGTCCTGGTAATCAGTCCCATGGTAAAGGCCGCAAGCACGGTTCCCGGAAGAATCAGATGGCTGGCAGCGTCCAGTGCCTTGGGGATATTTCCCTCCAGCAGACTGTCAATGACATACATGCCCGTAACCGTGGCCGGCGCCGTAAAGGCGTTGCTCAGGCGGCCCGGACCCGGAAACAGTTTCAGCTTGTAATAGAAGAAATATAATACCAGCAGGGCAAACCAGAAGCTGGGAATGCTTACGCCTGTAACGGATATGGCCCGGACCGTCTGGTCCAGGATGCTGTTGCGCCGGATGGCGGATATAATGCCGAACAACACCCCTAAAATGGCGGCAATCACAATGGCAAACAAAGCCAGTTCAATGGTGGCCGGGTAACACCTGGCCAGCTCCGACAGCACCGGTTTGTTTGTGCGCATGGAAGTTCCCAGGTCAAACTGTAAAAGATTCTTCATGTACAGGATATACTGCACGGGCAGGGGCTGGTCCAGGCCGTATTTTGCCCGGTAGGCAGCCACGATCTCAGGATCATTTAAGGCTCTCTGGCTCAAGTTAGCCACGGTGGGGTCTCCCGGTATCATTTTCGTCAGTATGAAAACCAGGGTGGCGACACCAAACAGCATGACTACCAGATACACCAGTCTTTTTCCTATAAATTTCAGCTGTTCCATACGATACCTCTCTTTTCTTATGTTTCAATCCATACTTATATAAAATTCAATTTTATGTTGTATTCCAGTCTCATACAGATATTCCCGTCAACGGTATCCCCTCCGGGATGGGCGTTCACGGCAATACCTGCTGCCGCTTAAACTTCTGACCTGACCGGGCCGGGGCCGGCGCCAGACAGCACTGTTTACGGAGCCTGCGGGCAGGAAGATATCTGCCTGCCCGCAAAACAGTTCCGTATATAACATTATTACTTCACGTTAATCAGAGTCAGATCCAGGGCATAGGGGTCTGATATGGCCACTCCCTCCAGCCTGGTGTTATAGCCGATATGGGACGGAGCCTGCGCCACCATAATGAAGGGCCCATGCTCGTACATTGCATCCTGGATTTCCTCCAGAACAGCGATACGCGCGTCATTGTCCGTTGCAGACATGGTTTTTTCATACATGGCTGCCAGCTCCGGATCCATGTCGGCGCTCCATCCGGCCCTCTTTCCAACCACTCCGCCCGGAAGGAATTCCAGCTGCACGTTGGGGTCGTTATAATCGGTTCCCCAGTACATAACCGTAAAGCCCAGGGTTCCGTCGCGGTAAGCATCGCCGTATCCTGCTGCCCATGGCTGTGAAACAATATTTACATTGATTCCCACCTGTGACAGATCATCCTTAATCTTCTGGGCCAGGTCTGTCAGGAGAATTCCCTCCATATCCAGGTCTGTCACAGTCAGGTCCACATCAAATCCGTCCGGGTATCCTGCCTCTGCCAGCAACGCCTTTGCTTCCTCCAGATTTGTATAGTCAGCAGGCCTCTCGCCCTTGCTTCCCATGAATCCCACCTGGATGATATGATCTCTCGGAATCTTGAGTGATCATGCCAGCAAAACTCTGGCATTGAACTT